>JAICND010000382.1 GCA_025929005.1 Acidimicrobiia bacterium | reverse complement strand
GCTCCGCAATAGAGCTCGGTGATCGTCCGGGCCAGCAGACGCTTGGCATCGCGAGGATGCACACTCCCGTCCTGCCAGCCTCTGACGACGTCGTCGACCTCGGCGTCGGGAAGTTCGGTAGCTAGGCGGAACCACTGCTCCATGAGATCGTCGGGGATGCTCATGACCTTGCCGTATATCTCTGTGGCAGGTTCATCAACTCCGACGTAGTTGCCCAAGGACTGTGACATCTTGTGGACCCCATCGGTGCCGAGCAGGAGCGGGGTGGTCATGGCCACCTGCGGCTGCTGCCCGTAGCGCTCCTGGATGACCCGGCCCATCATCAGGTTCCAGAGCTGGTCGCTCCCACCTAATTCGACGTCGGCCTTGACGGCGACCGAGTCATATCCCTGCATAAGGGGATACATGAACTCCATCACCGAGATCGGGTTCTGGGTTTCGTAGCGTTGGGCGAAGTCGCCGCGTTCGAGCAACTGGGCGACGGTGGCAGTCGAAGCCAGTTCGAGGATCTCGGCCATCTTGAGTTCGGCTAGCCATTCCGAGTTGTATCTGATCTCAAGAGGCTCAGGTAGCAGAACCTTCTGGAACTGGGTTAGGACTGCTTGCGCATAGCCCCGTACCTCTCCCTCGGAAAGACGGCGACGGGTGTCGCTCTTCTGGGAAGGGTCGCCGACCTGAGCCGTGAAGTCTCCGACGATCAGAACCGCCGTGTGCCCCTGCTCCTGGAAGTCGCGGAGCTTGCGGAGAACCACCGCCCAGCCGAGGGTCACCGATGGCGCCGTCGGATCGAGACCAAGTTTTACCCGCAGCGGGCGTTGGAGTCGAGACTCGAGGTCGGCGCGGGGAACGACGGACTCGGTCCGTCGCAGCAGGCGTGCCAAATCGCTCGGGGGTGGGGCCATGGGGGTCGTTCGAGATTAGCGGGGGCCTCAGCCGCCACCGGGGACGCGAGTTATCAGGCCTGGGTCACGAAGCGCCAGCGGGTCTCGACGCCCTTGCTGACGCCGACCCGCGGCGTCGCGAGGTAATTAGCGGGCTGGGTGCCGGGCATCAAACGGATTGCGGAGGCGGGATCGAAAAGATTCTGGCCCCGGTGTTGATCAGTGATACCCAACGCCTGACAGAGATTGCCCGGCCCGGTGGTGAGGTGGTTACTGCGCCCCCGCCGGCGGGCCATCAGCTCTGCCCCTTTGACGGGCTTGCCTGCTCGCAGAAGTACCGCGGCTCCGATCCCGTCGGGACCGCACACCACGTTCGCACACCAGTGCATTCCGTACGACCGGTAGATGTAGAGACGTCCGGGCACTCCATACATGACTTCATTCCTGGGCCTTCTTCCGCCAAACGAGTGACTGGCCGGGTCCTCCTGGTTGTAAGCCTCAACCTCGGTGAGCTCCACCTCGGTTACTTGCCCGTCGACCGTTGAGAGAAGATGCCAACCCAGCAGGAGCGGCGCAGCGGTGGGCGCCTCGCCGAACAGGAATTCGGGCACGGTCAACTCAGCGCTTGCAGAAGGATTGCTTTGAAGGAGTGCAGGCGGTTCTCGGCCTGGTCGAAGACGCGGCTGCGTGGGTGCTCGATGACTTCGTCGGTGACCTCTTCTCCCCGGTGGGCCGGAAGGCAATGCATGAAGATCGCATCGGGCTTGGCCTGCTCGAAGAGCGCCAGGTTTACGCGGTACGGTGCCAGAGCCCGCCTCCTCTCGGCGGCTTCGGCCTCTTGACCCATCGAGGTCCAAACATCCGTGTACACGGCGTCGGCCCCGGCAACTGCCTCGCTCGGATCCTCGGTGACGATCACCTCTCCGAAGCGGCGACCTCGCTCCACGATGGCAGGATCGGGCGCGTAGCCCGGCGGGGAGGCAACCCTCATCGATGCCCCCGCCATCGCGACAGCCTGAAGCAGGGAGTGGCACACGTTGTTGCCGTCGCCCACATAGGCGACAGTCGCCCGCTGTGGAGTGACATGTTCTGCCAGGGTTTGAAGATCCGCGACCGCCTGACAGGGGTGTTCGAGATCGGACAACAGGTTGATCACGGGGACGGAAACAACCGCCGCGATTCGCTCGAGATCGGAATGTTCGAACACCCGCATGCCCAACAGGTCCAGATACCGCTCGAGCACCCGACCGACGTCCTCAGGGGTTTCCCGGATCCCCAGACCTGTCTGATCGTTGCGGATCACCACCGGATGGACTCCGAGTTCGATGGCGGCGACATCACATGAGACCCAGGTCCGCACCGATTGCTTCATGAAGAAGAGGCCGATCGATCGACCGGTTAACGCCCTGCGGTACTCGTCAGGATTGGCCTTGACCTTGGCTGCCATCTCGAGAAGCAGACCGAGCCGGTCCCCATCAAGATCACTCATACCGAGGAGATTCTTCACATCATCCACGCAACGCTCCCCCAACGGTTGAAGCGGCGGCGACAATGGAATGACGGTAGTGGTCGATCTCGGCCCCGGACAACGTACGATCGGAAGCGCGGAGGGTGAATCGAAGGGCGAGTCCCTTTCTCCCCGGGCCTACTCCGGAGCCCCGATACTCATCGAATACGAAGACGTTCTCGATCACCCCGGGCTCCGCGCTTCGTATTGCCGTGATGAGGTCAGCTGCAGG
>JAICND010000208.1 GCA_025929005.1 Acidimicrobiia bacterium | reverse complement strand
TGGCACCCGACTTCGCCGATTCTCCAGACGACGTCGTGATGCGTCGAGAACAGGATCGGCTGGTGTTGGCTGCCCTCTTCTCGTTGCGTCCTGCCGATCGGGAGGTGCTGCGCCTCCTCATGTGGGAGGAGCTTGCTGTACCAGAAATCGCCGCCACCATTGGCTGCTCGGTTGCGGCAGCGGCACAGCGCCTGCATCGAGCAAAGCAACGGCTGGCACGAGCACTCGCTCCCCATTCGCCCACCACTTCCACGTCCCCTCAATCTGCCGAGCAAGGAGGAACACGATGAGTGTCGCCATCGATGCTGCTCTCGTCGCCTTACGGGAAGCGAATCCCGTCCCCGACATGGAGACTCTCCGGCGATCGCTGGCCGAAGCCGGGGTGTTTATCGAAGCAAGGGATGCAAAGGCGGACGAGCACACGACAGACACCACCAACCGGGGTGAGCCGCAGCCTTCGGTGCTTCCGGGTGCCCATCTCACCGAACTCAAATCGAAAGTAGCCGCGATGCCGGAATCCGACTCGCGGCGCCTCATCTTGGGGATGGCGGCAGGGGCCATTTTCATTGCGGGGACTGTTCTGCTGTGGTCTTTGGACAACACAACGGTGGCCGTTCCAGCTGCATCGGCCACCTCCATGCCCGCGACCGCCTCAGTCGAGCCAGTGGTCGATTACGTGATCGACCTGGACACCGGCGAGATGACCCCACTCCCCGCGGCGATTCTCAGCTCGCTCGAACCAGATAAGCCCTTTGATCCCCCTGCCCACGGGCGATACGCGGCCTCGTCTGATGGATCGCTCCTCGCCTTCGTCGGGAACGGCAGCGATGGGAGCTCTGAGGTGTTCGTCGCCGGGATCGATGGCACCGGCGTCCGTCAGGTGACGAACCACCCCACAGACGTTGTCGCACCCGCCTGGTCACCGGACGGGGCCATGATCGCCTACTTGGGGTCTGAGGGTCTCTTCGTTCTAGATGTGGCCACTGGCGAAGCCACTCAGGTCCCCGGCGTACCCGCCGGCGCAAGCGGCCCTCAGTTCACACCCGATGGCAAATCGCTTCTCTACACCTTCCCCAGCGATAGAAATCATCAGCTCTTGATCATCCCGATTGACGGAGGGAACAGCACAGTCCTGGTGGGCCAGGAGCAAGGAATGGACGCCGGGTTCGGTTCGTTATCCCCGGACGGTTCACTGGTGACCATGCTCGGAAACAGGATCGGCGGCCCTGGGGCGTTGCTGTTCCTGGCCGCCACCGACGGCTCGGAACTTCTACAGTTGGGCCCAGCCGATTACTGCGCCTCGTATCCAGCAGGGACCTGGTCCCCAGACGGGAGCCGGATCGTCTGCTCAGGCGTAACTCGGGCCGTCACCGTCGTTGAGGTCGATCCAGAAGAGGTCAAATTCGTCGCCTCCGCATTCGTCGCCGAGGGTACGGGAGCGATCTGGCTCGACGATCACACGTTGCTCGTCGTTGACTGAGTACGACCTGGTTTCGTGGATTGACCGGAGCCTCCGGGGTGACCAGGGGGGTTTGGCAGCTAGGCGGCTCCGGTCCTTGACCCTCTCGCATCTGCCAAACTTTCGCGCCAGGAGGAGCGGCGGCCCGTGGAGGTAATCGATGGGACTATCCGCTGTCGAGCAGGTGCTCGTTCGTCCTTGCCGAAGACAGCCGTAACGTCTCGGATCGGATGGCCACCGCCGAGGACGCAAGCAAAGCGAGCATCACGTGACCGACGAACAGAACATGTACGGAGCGGAGACCAATCCTGAAGAGTCGGCAACCACTTTTTGGGCCGCGGCGCGGCGGGCCCGGTCCAAACTCCTGTTGCGCCTGAGGACTTCGCGGCCCCTTTCCGCCTTTCGGGGGCCGTTCCTTTTCGTCACGTGCAAATCCTGCAACCGGCCGTTCCGCTCTCCAATGGACAAGACCTCCCTCGAGATTTTCGAGGACATCGTGATTCGAACCACCTATGGCTGCCCTTACTGCAACGCGAGAAACGTATACGAGATGCAAGACCACTATTGGGAGCCTCCGGTCCCTGGTTGAGGGACCAGCCTGACCGTGGCACACTGATCTCGAGGAGGAGGGGCGGCTGGTCAGGAGGCCTTATATCCGAAGTCGATCAGCTCCTTATCTTCCGGCTCGAAGGGCAACGCAGGGTCGCCGCTCAGGTGATGTCCGTGGGCTTTAGCGAGGACGAGATGCGCGACGCCTGGGACCAAGCTCGAGCCGCTGGGTTCGCCGAGTCGACCGGGTTGGGACAGGACCGCTTGACCGGGGAGGCCGGGCTCGCGCCCAGCGACCTTTTTAATCTTGCGGCCGTCGGGCCGGCGGGCCGAATCCCAAGTCTGACTCACCAATCGGACCCCCGGTCTGCCGGCCCAACTTCTAAAAGACCAGCATGGACCTGCCAACCACACTGCAAGTCATAACGACAGCCGCCGTGGTCGTGGGCGTTATCTTCGGATTGCTTCAGGTGCGTCAAGCTTTACAGGCGAGACGGGACTACGCGGCGGTCGAGGTGGTGCGCTCGGTCCAGGCGCAGGAAGTCCAAGACGCTGTGGACAGAATCCTCAGGCTTCCCAAAGACGCCGACCCCGAAGTCATACGGAGCGATCCGGCCTTGTCACAAGCGGCGAATCTGGTCTATTTCGCGGCCGAGATGTTCGGCTCGATCGTTTACGAAGGTGTTGTTGAGCTTCACACTCTGGACCGCATGGTGGGCGGGTGGGTCCGTGCGACGTGGCAACGCTTGCGCCGTTGGGTCGAGGCGGAGCGAGTCGATAAGCAGACCCCAAATGTCGCTGAATGGTGGCAATGGCTTTATGAGATGCTTGAGGCTGACCCCGATCCCGGCAAGTTGGCCGGTGTGCATATCTCCTATCGAGGCCGCGTCCGCCGTTGATCGCTTCCGCCGACATTGGGTCGCTTGCAGGAGTTTCCTTACCTTGTCACCGTTCCGGCCGGCGGGCCGAAATCTCATCCCTGCCCCCCAACTGCAGGCGATGAGCGACTCACCAAGTCGTTGGGCTGCTGGCCCGACATAACCACTAACGGTATGTTCATGGCTCATGGATGACAGGGAGGATGTCCCTCGCTTCCACGGGGTTGAGGCGGACAAGTAATGGTATGGGCTGCTGTCGGGGGAAAGAATCACCGGGCCAGCCAAACTCTTCCGGCGAGTCCCTCGAGCTCCTCGATGCAAGCTGTGCCAAGCCCCATTTCCGCCCTTATTCCGATTGGCCGGATTCCGACGCTGGTCCCTAAACCAGCAACTGTGCAGGTTCTGTGTTACTGGAATCGAAAAGGTAAAGGGCGGAACCGAGATTCCGATGTCGCTCTTATTCGCCGACGTGCGCGGTTCGACAACTTTGGCCGAGAAAATGTCGCCAGCCGATTTCTCGGCATCACTTGATGGATTCTTCGAGATCTCTTTCGATGCTGTCGATTCTGAGGATGGGGTTGTCGACCACATAGTTGGTGATGGAGTGATGGCTATGTGGGTACCGGGATTTGTCGGCCCCGAGCACCCAAGACATGCATTGGCGGCCGGAAGGAAACTTGTCTCTCGGGTCGCCAACCTCGGTAGTTCCTTCCCAGTTGGCGTCGGGGTTCACACGGGCATTGGCTTCGCAGGAGTCGTCGGTATGCCGGGCGCGTACGACTTCACCGTGCTTGGCGACGTCCCCAATACGGCGGCTCGGCTGGGATCAGCCGCCTTAGGGGGAGAACTAGCGATGAGCGATGCAGTCGTGAAAGCGGCCGAAGTAGACACCGGGTCCCTTGAACGGCGCTGCCTGGACTTGAAGGGGAATGCCGATCCTTTTCTTGCGTGGATCGAGAGGGTCTCTTCCCGGACCTCTGCGGAGAGCTAGCACTTCGAACAGACCCGGCCGGAGCCGTTTTGTTTGTGTTGGTGCCTAAATGGTGCCTAAGGCTTTGGCGACCAGTCAATACGAGACGAAATGGGCAGGGACAAGAAACCCAACAAAGGTCCGTAATCATTGCCATTTTGACAATCAGTCTCGACGGGCGACTACCAGACGAGATGGCTTTTTCTTGACTGGGGGTCAAGAGGTCGGGAGTTCAAATCTCCCCAGCCCGACTGGTTTTTCGC
>JAICND010000510.1 GCA_025929005.1 Acidimicrobiia bacterium | reverse complement strand
CGAGTAGGCAAAGGTGCCGTCGGCTGCCACCTTCACCGTGCCCCCCAAGTTGGCGCCATCCCAAAGGACGCGCACGCGATCGTCGGGCACAAAGCCTGACCCGGAAACCACCATGCTGGATCCGGGCGCGCCCGATGATGGACTAACGGAAATGGTGGCTGTTGCCTGCATAATGAGAACAGCCACCACCAAAGACGACCAGCTCACAAGCTCTTATCGTCCCGACACCCGATGTACTGGAACCGCTGATTGCCGCAGCAGCCAACGATCAGACCGTCACCGGTGCCACGGCTATGGCCCTGGCATCGAGGGGAGCTGTGCGTCCACGCAGTGCTATGGTCCTGCGCTCCGGGTCGCCGAAATCGATTCCTGCTGCGACGTAGGCATCTTCGCTGACGAGGATCTCCCCCTGCCTAGCCAAAGAGGCCAAGCGTCCAGTGACGTTGGCGACGTCTCCCAGCACTGTCACGTCGTACTCGTCGGTTCCCTCCACCCCGACGGTTCCCACAAAAGCCTCGCCTGTATGAACACCTGCACCGACCGGAACCCAAGGTCCGCGAGCGTCTCCGTGTCCTGTTGCGAGTAATAGCTCACGGGCGGTCCGGAGAGCGGCGGCGGGATGGTCGGCGGTGAAAACGGGTAGGTAGAAGGCCCGGACTTCGTCACCCACCGGGGTATCAATAAAGGCGTCGCTGTCAGCCAAAATGCTATTGCTGACCCGATAGAAACGGTGCAATAACTGAGCAAACGCATCGGGCCCCATCTTCTCAGCCAGACCCGTCGAGCCCCTCACGTCGGCGAAAAGGACGGTCAGATCGATTACCGCCCCTCCCGGATGTGCAGCCGACCAGACCTCGCAGGCGTTGCAGAAGTGGGGATTGTATTTAGCTGGCCGACGTCCCGTGAGTTTCAGAATTGGCCCGGCGATACCCCCTAGGGGAATTCTGCACAGCCGACAACGCGGGTCACCGGGAACGTGTCTAAAGATTCGGCCCTTCTTGTACAGGGCAGCATCCGGGTTGGTGAGCATGTCCCGCCACTGTTCCTCGATGGTGGGTTCATGTGGACTGACAGGTTCCTTCGATCCAGGCATCTCGGAAGCCTACGGCTGAGGGGCAGAGGTTAAAAGGGCGCCTTATCGGTACGAGGTCCCTCTTGAGGGTATCCGCGGTCACGTCGATCTTTCTGGTCGGGCAACCGCCTGCGGAGGAGACGCAAGCGCCACGACAGTGAGCCACAGTCGACCACCTCGGCGCCCAAAAGGACCACCACCACCACCACGAAGGCTGGAGCTCTCGCCGCCAGTCGCGAGGAAGGTGCGGTCGGTGAGGACGAGGAATCGCCCAACGACTTCTCGCAACCCCCGGCGAGTCGACAATGGATCTAACTGTTTCCCCCGACGTCGCATGACGTTGCAGGCGTGCGACCAAGGCTACGAGTGCTTGACCACCAGCCGATCGACCTGAACATGTGGAGCGTGCTTCTGGGCGGCGAAGACGATCCAGGCCTCGAGTGGGACTGGTACGGCAGCGGAACCCTGCCCTACGAGTTCATCTTGCGGAGCGGATTGATCGTCGAGGCTGAGGAGCAGTATCTGCCTTAGGGCGGATCCGGAGATTCGTTGTGTGAACTGTTAAGACTGGTGAACCAGAAATCGTTCGATTTTGTCCTGAGCCGACTCGGT
>JAICND010000103.1 GCA_025929005.1 Acidimicrobiia bacterium | reverse complement strand
GACAACGAAGTTTTCGCCGTCATCGAGTACACCGCTACCGACGACTACCCGGGTACGGCGCAGATGACCGATATCGCCACGGACCTTTGCATCGAGCAGTTTGAGGAGTATGTCGGCGTTCCCTACCAGGATTCGGTACTCGAGGTGTTCCCGATCACTCCCACCGAGGACGGCTGGAACCGCCTCAATGACCGGGAAATCATCTGTGCGTTGTACAACCTCGACTTCAGCAAACTCACCGGTTCGATGGAGGGAGCTGCCCGCTAAACGTCACCCGAAACGAAGAAGCTGGCGAGGATGCGGTCGAGGGCATCAAAGTCGCGGTCCTCGTTGGCCTGCACCTGCACCAGAATTATGAAGCCACCTTCAGGGGGTTGAGCGGCCACCACCACATAGGTGGCCAGGGTGTCGCCGCACTCGAAGTAGAGGTCGTAGAACCCGGTGTACGCGGGGTCTTCGTAAACATACCGGTCGTCGTAGGTGCACTGTGTCTCGAGCGAATCCAGGTACAGGTCAAGCAGCGCCTCCTCGCTCGTACTTTCGGCCCAGGCGGAAGAGGCGCTGAAGATCATCCCCGGCGTGCCCCAGGTCTCTAGGAAACCGGTCAAATCGGGAGCCGCCCTGACATCGGTGATGTTCCTGCCCTCGGCATCGACGTAGGGAGCACCATCGATGTCGCTCCATTCCACCGGGACTTCCACTTGCATGGCTCCGGTGTCGTCGCTGATGAGGGTGTACTCCGTGTAGGTCGCTGACGACTCTTCTACGGTTGCGGTCTCATCCAATTCCTCCGCAAAAGAGAACACCTCGGACAGCGCTTCTCCATTGAACTGTCCCCGCAGCACTTGCGATGTCTCGTATCGAAGCACCTCCACCGGGATCACCCCTGAACCGCCCTGAGTCCGGATCACGTCGCAAAACTCGGCCATCGTGCCTTCGGCTCCCAAAGAAACACCGGACATGCGCGTCACCATGTCTCCCCCGGTGACGCCGGCACTGTCAGCGGGTGACCCCGGCTGCACGGTCTCAACCCAGATTCCTGGCGTTCCGTCATCGGTGAACAACGCGTAGCCGTTGATGCCAACCGAATCGACATCGACCCCCGTCCGCAGCTCTGCGACGATGCCAGCTGCGTCGGTCACGCTGATGGCAAAGTTCTGATCAGTGTCGTCGCGACCCGCGTAATTGACCCCCACAACTTGCATCGAATCATTGACGAGCGGGCCGCCCGAGTTGCCGGGCCTGATCCGGGCATCGTGTTCGAGGATTGCGTTCACGGAAGCCCACTCGGTGTCCCCGGGAAAATCTGACTTGGAGATGATGCCGGCAGTCACCGTGAACTGAGGGTCACCCAAGGGGTACCCCGCCGCCACAACATCCATCCCGGGCGTGATAGTTCCGTCGTACCACTCCAGGTAGGAGTAGCCATCACCGGCCAGGTCGATCACCGCCAGATCGTTGCACTCGGAGACACCCAGGATCTGAGCGTTGACCGAAACCGGGTCGCCGCCAATAAACACTTCGATCAGCCCCGCCCCACTAACCACGTGGCTGTTGGTGACCGCTACTCCGCTCGGATCGATGATGAACCCCGAGCCACTGCCGCTGCCCTCGAACTCTCCGAAGTCAGGAGTCACAAAGCTCCCGGTCGAGACGATCTGGATGGTGGCCTGTGGCAAGTCCTCCACGGTGGTGACCAGGCCCTCGGGCAATGCTTCAGTCGTAGTCGTGGTCTGGGAAGGGGCGGTCGTGGTGGAGCTCTGGCTGGCTGCCCCGCCACAGGCGCTCAAGATCAAGGCAAACACAAGCCCAACCGCTGCAAAGGTTCTCTTCATCGGTCCTTCACCTCGTAGAGTCCCATCGGCTGTAAGGACTGCTGATTCGAGGCGAAAGCTAGCCGACCGGGCCTGCCACCCCCGTCAACCGCGGGGCGTACACTTCTTAGCAGCAGAGGAAGGCGCATCGATGATCAATCATTGGATCGACGGCAAACCCTGGGAGTCGAAGCCAGCCCGTACCGGCATCGTGTACGACCCGGCCACCGGGTTGGCTCAGGATGAAGTCGCGCTGGCCTCAGAGGCAGATGTCGACGCGGCGGTGGCAGCCGCCAAAACCGCTTTTCCCGCCTGGCGCGAGACCCCGGTGACGAGACGCCAGAACGTCATGTTTGCTTTCCGTGAGTTGGTAGTCGCCCATCGAGAAGACATCGCCAAAATCCTTACCCGCGAACACGGCAAGACGGTGCCTGATGCGATCGGCGAGGTTCAACGGGGCCTCGAGGTGGTGGAGTTCGCCTGCAACGTCGCCCACCTGGTCAAAGGGGAGTTCTCCGAGCAGGTCTCTACCGGTGTCGACACGTTCACCATGCGTCAACCGCTCGGAGTGGTAGCCGGCATCACGCCGTTCAATTTCCCGGCGATGGTCCCAATGTGGATGTATCCCCTCGCCATCGCCTGCGGCAACACCTTTGTTCTCAAGCCATCCGAAAAGGACCCGTCCGCCTCGATGTATTGCGCCGAACTCATGGCAGAGGCGGGTCTGCCCCCGGGGGTGCTGAACGTCGTCCACGGGGACAAGGTGGCAGTCGATCGCATACTCGCCCATCCCGACATCGAGGCCGTTTCCTTCGTCGGTTCGACGCCAATCGCTCGCTACATCTATGAAACCGGCACCAGGGCCGGAAAGCGGGTGCAGGCCCTGGGCGGAGCCAAGAACCACATGGTGGTTCTCCCCGACGCCGACATGGAACTGGCCGCCGACGCAGCCGTCTCCGCTGGATACGGATCGGCCGGGGAGCGATGCATGGCGATATCGGTAGTGGTCACCGTCGGGGACGCGGCCGATCGCCTCCTCCCGAAGGTGGTGGAGCGGATTGCCAAGCTTCGCACCGGACCAGGCATGGATCCCGACAGCGAGATGGGTCCGCTGGTCACGCCTGAACATCGTGACAAGGTCGTGGGACTCATCGATCAGGGTGTCGCCGAAGGAGCCGACCTCGTCGTCGATGGACGCGGGTTCGCCCCCGAGGGTTTCGAGGGTGGCTTCTACGTGGCACCAACCCTGTTCGATCGGGTTAGTCCGGACATGGAAATCTACAAACACGAGATCTTCGGGCCAGTGCTGTCAGTAGTCCGCGTCGATCACTATGAAGATGCTCTCGCCATGATCAACCACAACCCGTACGGGAATGGCACTGCGCTCTTTACCAACGATGGAGGGGCGGCTCGGAAGTTCCAGAGCGAGGTCCAGGTAGGCATGGTTGGTGTCAACGTGCCGATTCCGGTGCCGCTGTCGTTCTACTCGTTCGGAGGATGGAAGTCCTCGATCTTCGGAAGCCACGCCATCTATGGCCCCGAAGGCGTGCACTTTTACACCAAGCAGAAGGTCGTGATCACCCGTTGGCCCGACCCGGTGTTCCGGGGGGTCGATCTCGGGTTCCCCCAACACGGTCGCTGAACACCCTAGGTTTAGGGACCCCATGGACTTTGGCGTCGTCCTCCAGACGAACCCTCCCGCGCAGCGCGTCGTAGACCTGACCAAACGCGCCGAGGACCTTGGATTCAGCTACGCCTGGACCTTTGACTCACACATCTTGTGGCAGGAACCGTTTGTCATTTACTCGCAGATGCTGGCTGCCACCGAGACGATGAAGGTGGGGCCGATGGTTACCAACCCCGGCACCCGGGACTGGACCGTTTTGGCCTCCCTTTTTGCAACGCTCAACGACATCTACGGACCCAGGACCGTGTGCGGAATGGGGCGCGGCGACTCGGCCCTCCGCTACATCGGCCGCACCCCCATCACCCTCGAAGCCACCGCCACCGCAACCAGGGTGATCAAGGATCTGGTGGCCGGACGGGCGGTCGAATACAACGGCAAAACCCTCCAGATCCCCTGGGTGCGGGAGGGCACCGAACTGCCGGTGTGGATGGCCGCATATGGACCCAAAGCGCTGGCCTCGACTGGAACCCACTACGACGGATTCATTCTGCAATTGGCCGACCCCCAGATACTCGCCTGGACGGCGGAGGCAGTCCGCGAGGCGGCAACGGCTGCCGGGCGAGACCCGGACTCCATCACGATTTGTGTGGCAGCGCCCGCATATGTTGGAGACAACCTCGATCATCAACGCGATCAGGTTCGCTGGTTTGGCGGAATGGTCGGCAATCATGTCGCCGACCTCGTCCTTCGCTACGGCGAAGACCAATCGACGGTTCCGACTGCCCTGACCGAGTACATCAAGGCACGGCAGGGCTACGACTACGACCACCACGGAAAAGTTGGCAACCCCAGCACCGACTTCGTCCCAGACGACGTGATCGACCGTTTCTGTCTACTCGGCCCACCCCGCCACCACATCGATCGCTTGAAAGAACTGCGGTCGCTGGGTGTCGATCAGTTCGCCGTCTATCTGATGCACGACGAGATGGACCAGACGCTCGAGGCTTACGGTTCCGAGATCATCCCCCAAATGGTGTCAGAGGAGTAGAAAGCGGCCAACCACCTCGACATGAAAGGTCTGGGGGAACATGTCGACCGGCTGCACCCAATCGAGTTGATAGCCGCCGGCCACCAACAGAGCGGCATCACGAGCGAATGAGGCCGGGTCGCAACTGACGTATCCGATGGCCCGGGGCCAGCCTCCCAACAACCTATCGGTGCCCTTCCGACCCAAACCCGCCCGAGGAGGATCGACCACGGCCACGTCCCAGGTAGTGGGGAGGCCCGCGCATGACTCGAATCTCTCTGTCAACACGGTCACCTTGGCGTTGACCAACAGGTCCGAGGCGGCCTGCGGGTCGGACTCCACTGCGTAGACACGGCATCCCTCACCCACTGTTGCCGAGAACAAACCCCCGCCGGCATAGGCGTCGACAAGAACGTCACCATCTCGCGGGTCGATAGCTTCGTCGACCAGTTTCACGAGGGCCTCGGCACCGCCAGTGTTGTTCTGAAAGAAGGCCCGGCCGCTAATTCGGAATCGTCTCCCTGCCACCACCTCGTTTATGCGTCCAAAGTCATCGTCGGCCAGTGCCATGGTTTCACCTGTATTGGCGCCTGCGCGGAGGGTGAGACGCTCGACCTCGTCGAGGCTTCCGATCTCAGCAAGCATCTTCTGGATGGGAGGAACCGCCACCAGGCAGTTGTCGATCGGCACCAACTCATGGCTCCCCTCTTTAAACAACGCCGGTCGTCCACCGATCACCCGCACGTCGATCCGGTTGCGGTATCCGTACTGGGGACCAACGATGAGGGTCGGCCTGACTAGCGGTTCCAGGCGTGCCAGGTGCAGCAATTGCCCCGACACGACGTCCTTCTTCCATGTGAGCTGTGCCTCGTAGCGGGCCGTCTGCCATTGGCACCCGCCGCAGGACCCGAAGAATGGACAGGGTGCTGCGACTCGATCCGGTGATGGCTCCACGACCCTTTCAGTCACCGCCTCCATGTGCCGTCTGCCTTTTCTGACGACAACCGCCTCAACGGTGTCGCCTGGCATGGCTCCGGCGACAAACACGGCCTGGCCCTCGTGGCGGGCTATCGCCCGTCCGCCGTGGGCCATTCCCTGGGGGGAGACCCGCAGGCGTTGACCGATCATGGCGTCGACAGAACCAGCAGAAGCAGACCTTGCATCCCCGCCAGGTAGTCGAGGGCGCCACGGTCAGGCTCGTCGAGGCGCTCGTAGTCCTCCTCCACCTCGACCTTGAGCCGGGCAGCCAGGGCCAGACGGGCCTCGTTGAGCACTCGAAGAAAAGCTTCGGCTTCGGCCATGGACATGACGGTCCCGGTGGCGGAGGCTTCCACGATGAGTTCGAACGCCGACCGATCGGCCCGTCGCGATTGATCCAACTCGGTTCCCATGAACCTCCACCACTCTTGGGAGGCTTCCGGATCGTCGAGATAGACCGGCACCTCGAGACGGGCCGCGGCTGGATCGTCGGGGACCGTCCCGACGGTGGCCAAGAACTCAGGGATCTGTGACAGAAGCTCGATGTCGTCGGCATCGAGTGTCACCAGGACGCCGTTTGGATCGGGCAAGAAGGGGACTGATTCGCTCATTGTTCGATGGTGGCCCAGAGGCCGTGTTGGTGGAGCCGGTAACAGTCGAGTTCGGCCAGTTCGCGAGGGCCGTCGTTGACGACCGCACGGCCTTCATTGTGTACGAGCAGCATCAACCGGGTTGCTT
>JAICND010000034.1 GCA_025929005.1 Acidimicrobiia bacterium | reverse complement strand
GGGGTGCTCCGCGACAAAGAGACCTACGAGATCATTGACGCTGCCTCGGTTGGTCAACGAGCCGCCCAAATTGTGCTTGGGAAGCACTCAGGCAGAGCAGGCTTCACCGACGCCCTCGACAAGATGGGCATCGTGCTTGAGGACGACGCCTTCGCCCGGGCTTTCGAACGCTTCAAGCAGTTGGCGGATCGAAAGGTGCAGATTGGCGAGGATGAAGTCCGCGCCATCGTCGACGATCAAACCCGCGAGCCCGTGGAGAAGGTGCATCTGGTCAGCCTCCACGTCGCCGGTGGCAATGAGGTGACCCCGACTGCCACAGTACGGGTAGTCAAAGACGGAATCGAAGAGGTCTTCTCGGGGCAGGGTGACGGCATGATCCACGCCACGTTCGCTGCCCTCCGGCTGGCGTTCGGTCACGATGCCAAGCTGCTCGACTATCGGGTAGTGCCGGTCACCTCGGGGGCCGATGCCATGGCGGAAGTGAATGTGGTGGTGCGGATTGGCGAGAGGACCTACGCCGGACACTCCGTCAACACCGATGTCGTGGAGGGCTCGGCTGAGGCGTTTGCCAATGCCCTCAACAAGGCCGGTTGAGTCGGCACTAGTCTCGCCTTTGATCTTGCCCCCTTCGGAGCGAACCTATTAGTACCGGCGCCGGTTTGGCGACCGTCGGCTTACTCATACTTCTTACCGCGTTCTTCGTCGCGGGAGAGTTCGCAATCGTCGCGGTTGACCGCAGCCGGGTCCGACGTCTGGCCGCTGAACAGAACCGATGGGCGGCCAGGGTCGAACGCATCCTCGGCCGCCTTTCCTTCGAGCTGTCGGGGGCTCAGCTCGGGATCACTATCACATCCCTGCTCACCGGCGCCCTAGCGGAACCCGCTCTGTCCGGACTGTTTCGTCCGTTGCTCGATGATCTGGGCTGGATCGGTCCCAGGGTGAAGCCGGTGATCACCATCGCCCTGGCGCTTCTGGTGGCGAACCTCGCCTCGATGCTTTTCGGGGAACTCGTGCCCAAGAACTTCGCTATCGCCAAACCTCTCGGTACAGCGATCGCGATTGCCATTCCGATGGCGTGGCTCAACGGGCTGATGCGGCCGGTGATCCTCTTTCTCAACCGGGCTGCCAATTGGACCGTGCGGCGTTTGGGAATCGAGCCCCGCGACGACCTGGCGGGGGTTCGTTCGCTTGAGGAGTTGGAGCTCATGATCCGCTCGTCGGGAGAAGAAGGAGAGCTTGATGACGCCGAGTTGTCCCTGCTCACCAGAGCTATCTCATTCACCGAGAAGGTGGCGGCGGACATCATGGTGCCGAGGGTCTCAGTGGACGCACTTTCCCGGCACGACTCGGTCTCCGAGCTCCGGCGGCTAGCCCGCGAGACCGGGCACTCCCGCTTTCCCATATCTGGCAATGATCTTGATGACATCGTCGGGGTCGTGCATGTCAAGGACTCCTTCAAGGTCCCACCGGAACGACGATCCATCACTCCCCTGTCCCATATCGCCAAACCGGCGGTATTGGTCCCCGATTCCCGTCGTCTCAACGACCTACTCATCGATATGCAGCGGCAGAGCCGGGCCATGGCGATCGTCGTCGATGAGTACGGTGGCACCGCCGGCATCGTCACCATCGAAGACCTGCTCGAAGAGATTTTTGGCGAGATCGCCGATGAGCACGACACCCTCGAGACGCCCGTCGTAACGGTGGACGGTGAGCGCAGAGTCGAAGTCTCCGGTCAGCTCAACCGCCATGATCTCGAAGAGCAACTCGAGCTGGAGCTTCCGGAAGGGCATTTCGAGACCCTGGGCGGATTTCTGACCGACCGGCTGGGGCGCTTTCCGAACCTCGGGGATGTGGTCGCTTGGAACGACTGGACCTTCGAGATTGTGGCCATGGACGGTCGAAGGGTCGATCGGGTGGCGGTGACTCCCCCCGAAGGTGTGGCATGAACCTGACCGCCCTCTTCTGGATGGTGGTATTGCTCCTGGCAAACGGGTTCTTTGTCGCCGCCGAGTTCGCCTTCACCGCTTCGCGGGCCGAAGTCGTCGAGGAAATACAGACCCGGGCGGCACGGGCCGCCGCCAAAGCCATGAAGCAGCTCTCGCAGACCCTGGCCGGTGCTCAGGTGGGGATCACGCTCGCCACTCTCCTGCTCGGTTTTGTGGCCGAGCCGTCGGTAGCCCATCTTCTCGAGACTCTGTTCGGCTGGGTCCCGATCTCCGATCGCCTTCTGCACACGATCGCTTTGGTGGTGGCTCTGCTCATCGTTGTATTCCTCCACATGGTTATCGGTGAGATGGCTCCCAAGAACATCGCCATCGCCACCCCGGAGAGGCTCGCTCTGTTGCTGGCGATCCCGTTCCAGGCTTTCATGACCGTCTTCCGGCCCCTCATCGTCGTGCTCAACGGCGTCGCCAATTTGGTTTTGCGTTTGTTCGGGGTGGAGCCACGAGATGAGCTAGAGACGACTCGCACCGCCGAGGATCTCGCCCAGGTCATCGCCGCCGGGCGTCAGGAGGGAGTCATAGAGGAGTTCGCCCACAAGTTGCTTTCGGGCGCCATTCTCTTCTCGGAGCGAGACGCCTCCGAGGTGATGGTGCCACGCCCAGATATTGTCGCCCTTCCGGTCACGGCCACTCCGGCCGAGGTCGAGCGGGTCGTGATCGAAGAAGGGTTCTCGCGCATTCCCTTGTACGGAGAGGACATCGACGACATCGTCGGCTTCGTCCACGCCAAGGACCTCCTGAGCATTCCAGACGATGACTACAACTCCCCCAGCTCAGCGGAGCTGATCCGCCCGCTGATGGTGGTGCCGGAGTCGGCCCCGGTCCGCCCCCTTCTGGCCGAGATGCAGCGCAGCGGTCGGCATCTGGCCTTGATCGTCGACGAGCACGGCGGTACTGCCGGGCTGCTGACCTTAGAGGACATCGCCGAAGAGCTGGTAGGTGAGATCCGCGACGAGTACGACGAGGACGAATTGGGAGTGAGGAGGATCGGCGATGCGCGCTGGTTCTACGTGCCCGGTTCGGCCCGGCCCCATCAGCTCAAGTCCATCCTCGGAATTGATCTCCCCGAAGGTGAATACGAGACCATTGGCGGCTTCGTCATGGATCGCCTGGGGAGGGTGCCGCGGCGGGGCGACCGAATTCAGTATGGAGAGTGGACCCTCCGTGTCCGGCGGATGGACGGACGCCGGGTCAAGGAGGTCGAGTTGATCGGCCAGTGACGGCCGTACACTCCCCGACCCGGATGGCATATCGACTGGCGGTGATCGGCGGGGATGGGGTAGGGCCCGAAGTTGTGGGCGAATCCCTCAAGGTTCTCGCTGCCGCTGCAACGAGGTTCGGTATCGAATACGAGATCACCGAGTACGACCTCGGCGGTGACCGGTACCTACGAACAGGCGAGGTCCTGCCTGAGTCGGTCGAAGATGAACTGGCCGCCCACGATGCCATCTTGCTCGGCGCCGTTGGGGCACCCCTGGTCCCACCGGGAGTCCTGGAGCGAGGGCTGCTTCTCAAACTCCGCTTCGACTTCGACCTCTATGTCAATCTGCGTCCCATCAAGCTCTACCCGGGGGTCCGCAGCCCGATCGCCGGTTTGACCCCGGACCGATGCGACCTGGTGGTGGTGCGGGAGAACACCGAGGGTCTCTATGGGGGAGCCGGCGGCATCGTCCGCCGCGACACTGACGAAGAGATCGCCACTCAGGAGTCGATCAACACCAGGTTTGGGGTGGAAAGGGTGGCGCGGTTTGCGTTCGAGCAGGCGGCCCACAGACGCGGAAAGCTCACCCTGTGTCACAAGACGAACGTACTCACCTTCGCCGGGGATCTCTGGCAGCGGACTGTGCTCGAAGCGGCCGCCGATTACCCCGATGTGGTTGTCGACTATGTGCACGTCGACGCCGCTTGCCTGTACCTCGTCACGGCGCCGGAGCGCTTCGACGTGATCGTCACCGACAACCTCTTTGGCGACATCATCACCGATCTTGGGGCAGCAGTGCAGGGCGGTATGGGTCTGGCTGCATCGGCCAACCTCAACCCGGACTTCTTGTTTCCATCTTTGTTCGAGCCGGTCCACGGATCGGCTCCCGACATCGCTGGCAAGGGTCTGGCCAATCCGGTGGCCGCGATCCTGTCCCTGGCAATGTGTCTCAACCACCTGGGTGAGACTGACGCCGCTGCGGCGGTCGAGCGGGCCGCGGTGTCAGGGTTGAGCGAAACTGGGACGATGAGCACGACCGAGATCGGTGACCGCATCTCCGCCCTGATCACTGCCTGAGGAGAAGGTGTAGCTTCGGCCGATGTTCGAACGGATGACCGACCGGGCCCGCCGAGTGGTAGTCCTGGCCCAGGAGGAAGCCCGGCTCCTCAACCACGCCTATATCGGCACAGAGCACATCCTGTTGGGAATGCTTCGCGAGGAGGAGGGCATCGGATGCCAGGCATTGGTCCGGCACGGAATGTCACTCGCGGCCGCACGCACCAAGGTCGTCGAGGTCATCGGTGAGGGCGTCGAGTCTCCGGCCGGCCACATTCCCTTTACTCCGCGGGCCAAGAAGATCCTCGAGTTCTCCCTGCGCGAGGCATTGCAGCTGGGTCACAACTACATCGGAACCGAACACATCCTTCTTGGGATGGTCCGCGAAGGCGAAGGAGTGGCCGCCCAGGTGCTGGCAAAGGAGGGCTTAACGATCGGTCAACTGCGGGAGACGGTTCTGGATCTCTTGAAGGCCAACCCGGAACAGCGGATTGCTGCCTCTCGACCGTGGACACGAACTGGTAGCACGCCGCCGTGTCTTCACCCTCCTGATCGACTTCGTTATCGCCCGCTTGAAATCCCCAGCGAGACAGACCAACCGCCGATCCCGACAGTTCTTGTGACGTGCTCCAACTGCAACGCAACGGTTGGTGTCCTCCCGGCCTGATCCCCTACCTTGGTGTGTCACCGTCGCTTCAGACATTGTTTGGCGCGTGCCCTACGCAGACGGGCGGTGGGACAACAAGAAGCTCAGGAGCGACGGCCTGACGCCAAAGAACCGGGAGAGGCGGGGTTCACAGGTTTGGCTTTCTTGATGAGCTTCGCCAGCTCCTGCATCCCTCGCTCTAGTTGCGGGTCGCGTCCGGCCGCATAGTCCTGGGGACGGATCACAACCTCGATGTCGGGGTCGGTTCCATAGTTCTCGACCGCATAGCCGACGTCCGTGAACCAAGTCCCGAACTCGGGCTGGGTGGTGAGGGTGCCGTCCACCAGGGACTGTTGGGGCCAGATGCCAACCACTCCACCCCAGGTCCTGGTTCCGATCAACGGACCCAGCCCCAATTGTTTGAAGGTGTGGGAGAAGATGTCGCCATCGGAGCCTGAGTTCTCGTTGGTGAGACACACCATCGGACCGGCGGGGGCATCGCTGGGAAAGGGATATGGATCTCGCCAACGCGTGACGCGGAATCCCAGGCGCCTCCTCACGAGCTTCTCCATCAACAGCTGGCTGACGTTGCCGCCCCGGTTGAAGCGGACATCTATGACCAGCCCGGGGAAGTCGACTTCTGACTTCCAGTACCGGTGGAACTCGGCAAAGCCGGCCGGGCCCATGTCAGGGATATGGATGTAGCCCGCTCGGTTCTCCGAAAGCTCCCTAACTCGAGATCGATTGGTCTCGACCCAGTCCCGGTACCTCAGTGCGCTCTCGTCCCCCAACGGGGTGACTATCACCTGCCGCGGTCTCTGACGGCCCCGCCCCACCTTCAGTCGGACCGGGCGACCGGCTTTTTCGACGAGCAGCGCCAAGGGTTGCAAGTCGGCGCCGACAGCGACTCCGTCGATCTCAATGATCCGGTCCCCTTTCTTGAGACCGACGCCAGGCGCAGCGAGAGGCGATGACGCGGCCGGATCCCAGGAGTCACCGGTTGGTATCCGCTTGATCCGCCAGACCGAGCGTTCCAGTGAAAGATCAGCTCCCAGGTGTCCCTGGGACCACGACGGAGTCGGGCGATAGTCGCCACCCAGTTCATATGCATGAGAGGTGCCGAGTTCACCCTGCATCTCCCACAGCAAGTCTGAGAATTCGCTCCGAGCCCCAACCCGGTCGAGCAGCGCCAGGTAGCGGTCCCGGACCTCGTCCCAAGCGACCCCACCCATATCGGCCGTCCAGTAGTGATCACGCTGCAACCGCCAGGCCTCGAGGAACATCTGACGCCACTCTTCACCAGGATTGATCTCGAGTCGGACCCGATCGAGGTCGACCAATCCAGTTTCACGACCTGGTCTCTCGTTGCCGTTCTTGTCGTCCTTCCAACCGACCGCGACAACTCGCAAGGTCTTCTTTCCCAGCAGCCCCAGAACCTTCCCGTCGGCCGAGACATCGACCCCCATCAGACCCTCGGCCACCGTTTCGACCTTGTCGGTGCTGAAGTCCCACGCCTCGAGGCGAGCCCGGGGGCCTTCCTCCTGGAGAGCACTGGGGGCCCCGGCCAACGGTCGCGACAGAAGTAGCGCGCGCCCCTTGGCCATCCGAACACTCAGGTAGTCACCAGCAGGCACGGGGTACGAGACAGCCCGCTCAGCCAACCCCTCCAGATCGATCTCGACCGCAGGGATCGTCGCCGGCTCGGTGCCTGTGGGAGGAGGAGGCGGTGGAGCGCCACCCGGTGCTCGGGGCTCACGAGCTGCAACCGCAAACGGAGAGGCAGCATCGGCCCGGAGTGGTATGAGCATCGGGATCGTCGAGCGGGGGAATCCATAGTCGTGGAAATGCCCGTCTGCAATGGGTTCGAAGCTACGAGCCGAGAGGAATGAGAGGTACTTGCCGTCGGGGTCAAAACTCGGTGCCCAATCGACAAAATCAGTGCGACCGATTCGATGGAGCCGACTGGCCTTTGTGTCGTAGAGAAACAGGTTTGAAGATGTCCTGGTCTCTGAGGCAGCAAACGCCAGCCATCGGCCATCTGGAGACCAGGAAGTGCCGTGAATCCACGAGAACGGACTGCGATGGATCTCATGGGAAGTCTGCGCCGTCAGGTCGATGACACTTACCTCGTGACGATGATTGGTCGCCGCGACCCGATCCCCACTGGGAGCAACGTCGAGAGTGCGGATACGACCGTGAGGCCCGCTCACCCTGACGGGCTCGCCTTCTCCGTCGACCCTCTCGATAACCAGCTCCTCATCCCCCCAACGATCTGTGACATAGATGACACGCTCGCCATCGGCGAGCCAGCTGGTGAGCCGGATCCGCGCCGAAGATCCCGTGCCAAACCTCAGCGGAGTGCCCTCCCAAAGGGGCATCGTCGAGGCGGACCCGCGTGCTACTACCGCCACCGAGTGACCCTGCGGATGAAGGGCGACTGACTCGATGTGCTGCGAGGAGCTGACAAAGCGCCGCATCCGTTGGGGTCGACTGGTTGGTAGCTCAACCTCGACGAGATGGTTCTCGCCTTGAGCGGGATCGAGCAGCCAGATGTCGGCACCGCAGTGATAGACGATCGTCGTGCCGTCCGTAGAAGCGAAGCGGGCGTAAAAATCGGTGTGATCGGTGTAACGACGAAGACCCGCCCCCCGTGGCGTCACCGAGTAAATGTTTCCGACCCCTTCATGGTCAGAGATGAAGAAGATTCGGTTCCCGATCCACATGGGGTCGGCCAGGTTCCCGGGCAGCTTCACGAGCGATGCAAAGGTTCCCTCGCCGTCGCGATCAACCCAGAGGTCACCTGCCCATCCGCCTCGATACCTCTTCCAGCGAGCGGGGTCAAATGAGTTACGGGCGATGACCACGCCCTTATCTGAGCCGAAGCTGATTGCCCGGGCCGGTCCCCACGGATACAGCTGGGGTGGCCGGTCGTTTACGGGAACCTTCCACAGATGGGTCCATCCAGGAAAGGGTTGCTGATAGTCGGAAGCGACCACCACCGCGCTCGAGTCGGGGGTCCATCCCACAACCTGGCTGATCGCCCCGAAGTAGGTGAGCCGATGAGCAGGACCTCCCTCGGCCTCCATCCAGAATGCGTCGAGCTTGCCCTCGTCCCGACCGACAAAGGCGATCCTCGTCCCGTCCGGTGAGAAACGTGGGTGAGCTTCCCGGCCGGGATTAGCCGTCAGCCGGTGGGCCAGTCCTCCGTCGACCGACACCTGCCACAGATCGTCTTCAGATGCGAAGGCAATCCTTTGATCATGGATCGTGGGATGTCGGTAGTAGGCGCGTATGGCCAGAGGCGCTCCTCAGCTTCCTGTGATCTCGTTGAGGAACTGTTCAAGCCGACGCTCGTAGTCGTCGGGCCCGACGTTCCACGACCGGACATGGCCGGCATTGGTAACCACGACGAGTCTCACCAGGTCTGTGCGTGCGGCTGCAAGCTCCTGGCTAGTGGAAAGGGGCACGGATTCATCGACGGTTCCATGGAAAATCAGGAGTGGCCTGTTCAATTCGCTCGCCCGGGCCACATAGTCAAGGGAGCGCCAGTCGAGGCCAAACCTGATTGAGGACACCCTCTTGGCAGACCAAACCACCGTGCCAGGTAGCGGAAGCGGCACAAGGGGCAAACGGCGTTGCGACGCACCCAGGTCGAAGGACGCTTCGAAATCGATGTTGGGTGAGTCGAGGATCGCGGCGATCACTGGACTGGCCGGCGTTTGATACAGGTAGGAGAGGACGTGGGCAGCGCCGGTCGAGTACCCGATCAGAACGACGTTTTCGGCTTCCCGAGCCATCACAAATTCGACGGCTGCGGCGACATCCTCCCACTCGGTTGCCCCGTACTGGTACTGACCTGATGGGTCGGCTGGTTGACCGTCGTCGTTGCGGTAGTTAATGATCAGCTGCGGGTGACCGAAGCCGGCCACAGGTCCGACCAGTCGCAGGGCTTCTGCCCGCGAGGCTCGCAGACCGTGCACGTGGATGACCCACGTCTTGGAACTCGCCAGGACCTCCCACGCTCCCATGTCTCCGAGTGGGCTCGGATAGACGGTCTCCCTGAAGCTCAGCCCGAAGGCGCGGCTGGGGTCAGGGGGGAATGCGAACACGTCGAGATTGGCAATGTTCCCGACCTCCGGAAGTGCCCCCTCGATCCGGACGAGTCGGCGCACAACCCCACCATCAGGGTTGGTGGCCTCGATGTCCAGTAACTGG
>JAICND010000277.1 GCA_025929005.1 Acidimicrobiia bacterium | reverse complement strand
ATAACACTCCTATGCAGGTCGAGTTGATCAACCCGATCGCGATGGATGAGGGTCTCCGGTTCGCTATCCGGGAAGGCGGCCGCACCGTCGGCGCCGGCCGAGTAATCAAAATCCTCAAATAGACCAGCGAAACGAGCGTAAAGAATGCCCTCCGACAAACGACCCCCC
This sequence comes from Acidimicrobiia bacterium, assembly GCA_025929005.1. Lineage (GTDB taxonomy): Bacteria > Actinomycetota > Acidimicrobiia > Spongiisociales > ZC4RG35 > JAICND01. The sequence goes on along the minus strand of JAICND010000277.1, from coordinate 3,161 downwards.
ATCACCCTGGCTTGCGAAGAGTGCAAGCGGCGCAACTACGTAACTACCAAGAACAAAGCGAACACCCGCGAGCGTCTTGAACTGTCCAAATACTGTCGGTGGTGCCGCAAACACACCAAACACCGCGAGACCCGGTAAGGCCCTCTCCTAGGGGGACCCATGGAGTCGCTCGAAGGGAAGACGTTCGGCCCGGTCTCTCTTCGAGTGGGCGTCGATACGGTCGCAGATTTCGTCGCAATCACCTGCGATGACTCAGCGCGTTGGACCGAGTCGGCTCCTCCCGGATGGGCGGCTGTCTGCCTCTTCTCGGTCGCACCCCTCCTACTAAACGATCCCGCCCTGGCACGACGAGGCGTTATCCACGGCGAACAGAGGTTTAGCTGGTCCGGACCTATTCCCATCGAAGGCGAGTTGAGCGTGACCGGGTCGGTTACCCGGGTCCGATCCCGGGGAGGCGTCGCCTTTGTTGGGTTCGACCTCGAAGTGGCTCGAGGGAATCAGTCCTTACTCACGGGTTCGTCGACGTTTCTGGTCTCGGGCGATGCCCCCGCCGCCGGCGACAACCCCGAGGTGGACGAACCCGGCCCTGAGGACAAAGGTGACAACGATCTCCTAGTTTCAGGGGGTGCGTTTCCCGACCTGCGACGATCGGCCTCTCGAGCCGACCTGATTCGTTACGCAGCCGCGAGTCGTGACTGGAATCCGATCCATTGGGATCACGCCTCTGCTCGAGCGGCCGGTCTGTCGGGGGTGGTGGTGCACGGACTGCTTCAGGCTGCCTGGCTGATGAGTGCGGCCGCCAGCCTGAGATCGACGCCTGCGCCCCTGGCAGAAGCCAGCTTTCGATTCCGGGCCCCCCTGAGGCCAAGCGTCACCGCCACGCTCACCGGTACCCTGGAGGACTCCACCGTAAGCGCGAGGCTGGTGGCCGGCGAGACAGAACTGTTGACCGCCCGTCTCGGATTGAGGTAACCGTATGAGCGGGCCGGACGTCGAAAGCTCAGATGCCGCGCTTGTCGGACGCGCCCAAGGTGGAGATCGAGCCGCATTTGCCATGCTCTTCCGTCGCCACAACACCGACGTTTTCAACCTGGCGCTGCGGCTTAGCCCCAACCGGGACGTCGCACGAGAGGTTGCCCAGGAGACATGGATCAGGGTCTGGCGGGGTCTCGACTCCTTCCGGGGCGAGTCCACCTTCTCAACCTGGACTTACCGGATCACTGTCAACACCGCCTCAACCTGGCGCCGACGGCGCTCCAACCGGCCGACCATCGATATCGCCGACGTTCCTGAACCCGAGCTTGAGGACGGAAGCCAGATCCCCGATCAGGCCGCTGAGAACACCGACCTTGGCCACCGGCTGGCAGGAGCCCTCGCCCGGCTCAGCCCCGGACTGCGGACGGTCGTCGTCATGAAGGATGTCTACGGGTGGAGCCACCCCGAAATCGCCGATTCCCTCGGCATTTCCACCACGGCAGCCAAAGTCCGTCTGCACAGGGCTCACCAACAGCTGCAAAGGTCGTTGCGGGAGAGTGACACATGAGACAGCTCCGATGTGCGATTGTGGGGCAGCTGGTGACGGCCTCGATCTTGACCGACCGACCCCTACCGGCGATCGCGACAGGTCATCAGACCAGCTGTTTGCGATGCCAGGCACACAGTGCCTCTATTAGGGCAACCCGCCGGACCCTCGCGGGCCTCACGAAGACTCGGGAGGTGCCTCCGATCGAGATCGAAGCGGCTGTCCTTGGGACGGCTCTCGTGACCTCTGTCGACGGTGCCGCTAAACCCTGGTTGCCAGCGGCCGTGGCCACGGCGGTGGTGCTCGCCGCGGCCTGGGCATGGCGCCGGCGGGAGGCCCGGGCCTAACAGAACGGGCCGATTGGGGCTTGGGGTTTTCCAGAAAGGAGCGGGCGACCTTATACTGAGTGGCCCGCCCTGACCCCCTAGGGGTGTAGCTCTAATTGGTCAGAGCGCCGGTCTCCAAAACCGGAGGTTGGGGGTTCGAGTCCCTCCACCCCTGCCGCAGGCTTGGGCGAAGAAACAATGGATAGGCGATGAACCGAGAGATGCGCCGCCTCATGGAACGTGAGGAGCGGCTTCAAAAACGTGAGCAAGGCAACGGCGCCCAGCGGAAGCTGCCGGGCGGCCCCAGCCGTGGCGGCCCTCCCGTTGAACGCAGCCCGTGGTGGATTCGTCTGCGAACGTTTTTCCACGAAGTACGTCTTGAGCTGAAAAAGGTTTCGTGGCCCAGCCGTGAACAGTTAATCGCCTTCACCGCCGTCACCCTCATTGTCACCACGACGTTGACCCTTGTGGTGTTCGGGTTCGACATCTTGATGAAGGAAGCCATCTTCAACCTTCTTCAACGCCGATGATGACCGAACCGCTGGATCCAGCGTCCGAGCCTGAAGAGGCTCCGGCCCCTCCCAGTCCCTTTGATCTGCCCGGGGATTGGTACGTGATCCATTCCTATTCGGGTTACGAGAACAAGGTCAAGGCCAACCTCGAAACCCGCATTCACTCGATGCACATGGAGGATCGGATCTTCGAAGTTCACATCCCCATGGAGGATGTAGTCGAGATCAAGAATGGCAAGAAAGTCACGGTGCCACGCAAGGTCTTTCCTGGCTACATCATCGTTCGAATGCAGCTCGACGATGACTCCTGGTACGCGGTCCGCAACACTCCCGGCGTTACCGGGTTCGTGGGCGGCAACAACAAGCCGACGCCGCTTTCCAGACGCGAAGTCGAGCGCTTCCTCGGTGTTCAGAAGGAAGAGGAGAAAACCCGCCCGCGCTTCAAACCGGCCTGGGAAGTCGGCGAAACGGTTCGAGTGGTGGCGGGACCTTTCGCAGACTTCAACGGGGTGATCGAGGCGATCAACCTCGATCAGTCCAAGGTCATCGTGTTGGTGAACATCTTCGGCCGTGACACCCCGGTTGAACTTGGTTTCGACGACATCCAGAAGAACTAGGGGTAGTCAAAGGTATGGGTAGGAAACGACTCGTTACAACCGTGAAGCTGCAGTTGCCGGCCGGTCAGGCGACTCCGGCTCCTCCGGTTGGTCCGGCGCTGGGCCAGCATGGTGTCAATATCATGCAGTTTGTGAAAGCCTATAATGAACAGACTGCGGCCCAGGCCGGCACGATCATCCCGGT
>JAICND010000295.1 GCA_025929005.1 Acidimicrobiia bacterium | reverse complement strand
TTCGGCCGAGGCACATTCGAGCGACCCTGGCTGGAAGGGGCCACGGACCCGATGACCGCGGCCCGCCAGAAGATGGACGCCGCCTTCGAGTTCTTCGCCAAGTTGGGCATCCCCTACTTCTGCTTCCACGACGTTGACATCGCCCCCGAGGGCGAAAGCTTTAAGGACTCGGCCGGCAATCTCGAGGTCATGGTCGACTACGCCGAGAAGAAGATGGCCGAGACCGGAGTGAAGGTGTTGTGGGGCACCGCCAACCTCTTCTCTCACCCCCGCTACGCAGCCGGTGCCTCGACCAATCCCGACCCGGCCGTCTTTGCCTACGCCGCCGCCCAGGTCAAACACGCCCTGGAAGCGACCCACCGACTCGGAGGTGTCAATTATGTGCTCTGGGGAGGTCGGGAGGGTTACGAGACCCTTCTCAACACCGATCTCAAGCGAGAGGGAAAGCAGTTCGCCGCCTTCCTGACCATGGTCGCCGAACACAAACACAAAATCGGGTTCGGGGGGACCCTCTTAATCGAGCCCAAGCCGGCTGAGCCCACCAAGCACCAGTACGACTACGACTGTCAGTCCGTCCACGGATTTCTGGAACGCTTCGACCTGGTCGACGAATACCGCGTCAACATCGAGGGCAACCATGCAACCCTGGCCGGGCACAGCTTTCATCATGAGGTCGCCTATGCGGTCGCCAACGGCATCTTTGGCTCCATCGATGCCAATCGCGGCGATTACCAGAACGGCTGGGACACCGACCAGTTCCCGAACTCGGTAGATGAGCTGGCGTTGATCCTCTACGAGATCTTGAAGGGGGGCGGCTTCACCACGGGTGGCTTCAACTTCGACTCCAAACTGAGGCGGCAGTCCCTGGCGCGCACCGACCTGTTCCACGGACACATCGGAGGGATGGACGCCCTGGCAAGGGCTCTGCTGGCGGCGGCGGAGCTGATCCGGTCCGAGACACTCTCCAAACCCAGGACGCAGAGGTACTCCGGGTGGTCGACGGACCTCGGACACAGCATCACAGCCGGGGACGAGACCCTCGACACCCTCGAAGCCATGGTGATGTCAGGTGAGCTCAATCCGACTCCGGTGTCTGGGCAACAGGAGCTCCTCGAGAATCGAGTTAATCGGGTCATCTGGTCATCCGGGAACTGAGCCGGCTTGCTTGTCGACCTGGAAGCCGGCCGCTACAAGTTGCAGGTTGCCACGACCTACGGCCCCCGAATTGTCAGCCTGCGTCTTGAGGAGGGGCCGGAGCTTTTCGCCCGACTAGCCGAACATGTGGTGATCGAGCATCCCGACTCCGGTGTCTACCGGTTTCACGGAGGACATCGACTGTGGGTAGCTCCCGAGGTTCCGTCGGTCACTTACGCCTCCGACAGCCACGCCTGCCAGGTGACCTCATCGCCGGATGGGTTCACGGTTAGCGGCCCCGCCGACGTGGCGGGCTTCGCCAAGGAGATTCGAGTGACGTCTCAGGGCGACGGTCTCCTGGTCGATCATCGTCTCACCAACGTTGGACTGGAACTGGTGGAGGCGGCGGCATGGTCGATCACCCAATTCCCGCTAGGCGGGACGGCGCTCATGCCTGTCTCCGGTCTTGAGGCGGGCGATCCCTTCCAGGCCGACGCCAGTGTCATCGTTTGGCCTTACACCAATATGGCCGATCCACGACTCTCCTGGATCGGGCGGCTGGCCCTCATCGAAGCCACCGTCGGACCAAGGTTCAAGATCGGGTCGGCACCAGGACCGGGCCGTCTGGGCTATCACCGCGAGGGATACTTGTTCGTCAAGGAGGTCCCTGCCGGCAACGGATGTGATTACCTCGATCGAGGCGCAGTAGGTCAGATCTTTGTCGAGGACAACTTCTGCGAATTGGAGAGTCTGGGTCCACTCACCCGTCTGCAACCCGGCGAGTCGCTTTCGCATCGGGAAACCTGGAAAGCGGCTGAGAGTGCAAGTCTCTCCCACGCCCGCCAGCACTTTTTTGACGGGGTGGCCGCGTGACATACGTCATCGGAATCGACTCCTCCACCACCGCCACCAAGGCGATCCTCATAGACCGCCAGGGGGCGGTCCGGGGCATCGCCGCCTCCTCCTACGACTACGAAATCCCCCACCCGCTCTGGTCGGAACAAGACCCCCGACTCTGGTGGACCGCCACTGTCGAGGCAGTCAAACAATTGATGAGAGAGGTGAAGGCCGAAGACGTTGCCGCGGTCGGTCTTACCGGTCAGATGCACGGCTCGGTGTTGTTGGACGCTGATGGTGAGGTCGTTCGACCAGCCATCCTTTGGAACGATCAGCGCACGGCCGCCGAGTGCGACGAGATGCGCCAACGCATCGGCAGCGACCGTCTGATTGCGACCACCGGCAACGACGCTCTGACGGGGTTCACCGCTCCCAAGCTCCTGTGGGTGCGAAGCCACGAACCGGAGCACTGGGCCAGGGTGAGGCATGTGCTTCTCCCCAAGGACTACGTCCGCTACCGGCTCACGGGCGAACTGGCGGTTGATGTAGCCGATGGCTCGGGCACCATTCTCTTCGATCTGGCCCAGAGAACCTGGTCGCCACACGTGCTGGAGGCGCTCGACCTCGATTCGGAGTTGTTTCCGCCCACCTTTGAAGGTCCCGAGATCACCGGCACGATCTCACCTGCGGCTGCGGCCGCCACGGGACTGCTGGCGAGAACTCCAGTGGTGGCGGGAGGTGGCGATCAATCAGCCAACGCCGTGGGCGTCGGTGCCGTCTCACCAGGGATCATGGCCCTCTCTCTCGGGACTTCGGGTGTTGTCTTTGCCACAACGGAAGGTCCCGCCATCGAAGCACGGGGAAGGGTCCACGCCTTCTGTCATGCCGTTCCCCAGCGCTGGCACATGATGGGTGTGATGCTGTCGGCGGCCGGCAGCCTTCGATGGCTTCGTGACGCTCTCGCCCCGGGCGTCAGCTTTGACGAACTCGTGGCTGGAGCGACCTCCGTGGAGCCGGGAGCGGATGGTCTGTTGTTTCTGCCTTACCTGACGGGGGAGCGAACCCCACATCCCGATCCCCTGGCCCGCGGTGCTTTTGTGGGACTGACCGTGCGTCATGACCTGAAACACCTGACCAGGGCAGTGCTCGAGGGGGTGGCGTTTGGACTCA
>JAICND010000505.1 GCA_025929005.1 Acidimicrobiia bacterium | reverse complement strand
GTCGTGTTGGAGCGTCTGTCCTAATACTCGATACTCAATACCCTCTACCTTCCAGTGACCCAGGATCACACCACCGCCGCCCCCGTCTGTTACCGGCACCCGGACCGTCACACGCTCCTCAAATGCAGCCGATGTGACCGGCCGATCTGCGCCTCCTGCTCGATAGACGCCTCGGTGGGTCAGCGCTGCCCTGAGTGCGTGAGAGAAGAGGGTGGTCAGAAGGTGATCCCGACCGGTCCGCGGGCCAGACGCAGCGCCGGGGCACCGGCGACCATGGCGATAATCGTGATCACGGCCATCTTCTTCGTGATCACGGGTTTCGGACGCAATCTCAACAACCCGATTCTGGAGGCCCTGGCACAGGTCAATTTCCTGGTGGAGGCAGGGGAGTGGTATCGCATATTCACCCCGGTGCTGCTCCACGCCAGCTTCATGCACATCCTCTTCAACATGTGGGCCCTCTGGGTGCTCGGCCCTCAGATCGAGCGTGGCGTGGGCAGTGGGGCCTTCATTGCCGCCTATCTGGCGTCGGCCGGGGTGGGCGGAGCGTTCGCCTACTTCATGGGCAGCCCTCAAGACATCGCAGTTGGGGCCTCGGGCGCCATCTTCGGGCTCTTCGGCATCTGGGCGAACTTCGCGGTGCGGAGACGAAACACCAGCCAGGGCAGATACCTCCTCCAGCAGATCGGGTTCCTCCTTCTCCTCAATGCGGCACTCCCGTTCCTCATCGGTGGCATTGCCTGGGAGGCGCATCTCGGTGGCTTCATCGCCGGGTTCGTCATGGGCGAGCTTTGGTCCCGGGTTCCTCGCGGCAGGGGGGAGGCGGGACGGGTGGCGATCGCGGTGGCTACGGGTGTGCTCGCCGTGGTCTCTGTCCTGGTCTTCTAAGGGGAGTTTTCGCGGACCGGCCCGCGCATCTGCGGTCGGGTCTTCGGAGCACTAGAGTCCAGCGAACTACACTGCTGTAACTACCGCATACGCCTGTGTCATTCGCCCATCTCCATCTCCACACCGAGTTCTCACTTCTCGACGGTGCGGCACGGATCAAGGACGTGGTCTCCGAGGCGGCGAATCTCGGGCAACCTGCGATCGCAATCACCGACCACGGGAACCTGTACGGGGTGGTCGACTTCGTCAAGGCGGCCCGCTCCCACCAGATAAAACCGATCATCGGGATAGAGGCCTACTTCACCGACGGCTCACGATTCGACAGACCGCCATCGGATCAGAACAAGCGGTATCACATGATCCTGCTCGCCGAAAACGACGTTGGCTACCGGAACCTCCTCCAGCTCTCGTCGAAGTCGTTCCTGGAGGGTTACTACTACAAGCCGAGGATGGACTTCGATCTCCTCGCCAAGCATGCCGAAGGGATCATCGCCACCTCAGGGTGCCTCGGCGGGATGGTGCCTCAGCTTCTCGGGCCAGATGCAGTGTCAGAAGAGGGGAACAAGGGCGCAAAGCGCGATTTCGACGCTGCAGTAGCCGCCGCGACCCGGTTTCAGGAGATCTTCGGGCGGGACAACTTCTTCATCGAAGTGCAGGATCACGGGCTCGAGGCGCAGCGTCGGATCATGGACGACCTCGTCGAGATCTCCCGGCTGGTGGACGCTCCCCTCCTCGCCACCAATGACGCCCATTACACCAAACGTGACGAGCACGACGCACACGACGCGCTTCTCTGCATCCAGACCGGCTCATTGCGCAACGAGCCGGGGC
>JAICND010000368.1 GCA_025929005.1 Acidimicrobiia bacterium | reverse complement strand
TACCTACAACCTCGGCCCGTCCGACGGAACGGTTCGGGTCAAGACCGGCCGTGAGGGCATGGCCGCCAAGGCGGGTCACGACCTCACGTTCGAGGCGGCCAACTGGAAAGCCACCGTCACCATTGACGACGATCCCTCCCGAAACGAAGTCACCGCCTCGATCGAGCCCCGGTCTTTCCAAGTGAAAGCGGCCACTGGAGGGGCCAAGCCGGTGTCGGAGAAGGACAAGCGGGAGATCGCGAAGAACATCACCGGGTTGCTCGGCAACGGCAGCATTACCTTCACGTCGACGTCGGTCGAGGTGCAGGACACGACAGTGCATGCAGCCGGCGAGCTGTCGATTGCCGGGAAGAGCCGTCCCATCACCCTCGACCTGACCGCTGCATCGGGCCGGCTCACCGGAACCACGACCGTCATGCAGTCGGAATTCGGGATCAAGCCCTACTCGGCCATGCTCGGTGCCCTCAAGGTCAAAGACGAGGTCGAGATCGACCTCGACGTCGTCCTCCCTGCCGAGTCGGCCTGACATGGTCATGGCTGAAGCCCGTGTTTCGGACGGACAGAAGGGTGGTAACGTCGAGACGTTCGCAGTCTCTGCGACGTAGGGCGCGCCCAAGACCTCGGTTGCGCATCCAACGATGGATGACCCGGGAGTCTGGACTTGCAAGCCAATCTGGCTAAAGGCGTCACTGCAGATCGAAAAATCCGCAACCGAGTCTCGCTCGCCGCGCTCGTGCTCGGGGCGGGATTGCTGTGGCCATTTCCCCTCGGAGCGGCAGTTCTGATGGTGCCCGCCACCTTCGCGCTCGTCATCTCCCTGGAGGACGCGCTCACGGTCTCCGCGCCTGTCCCCCTCCCAGCCAAATAGCTCTCGTAGGAAGGAACGCAATGAGACGCCTACTCTTCGTCGTCGCCCTGCTCGCTGCGGTTTTACCGACCGGCGGACAATCAGCTCTAGCCCAAATCGCTCCCCTCGCCCCGTTCTCCGGCTACAGCACCGGCACCGCCGTGCACATCGATGCTCTCCAGAACGGCACCACCCGTCTGTTGGATACCGAGGTCGCCTTCTCCGGGGCCAACGTGAACTCCCAAAACATCGGGCCGGCTCTCGTGAACGAGATGGACCAGGCCTACCAGCAGGCCACCACGGAGGCCGACAAGGCCGCAGGCCGAGGCTCGGGAGCCGAGGTCGGCCTTGTCACCGTGACGCCCAATGTGGATGGCGCCAACCAGATCAACCCCGGCAGCACCGTCCAGGCGTTCGCCCCTGTATCGACCGGGCTGCTCCGGGACAACTTCCTTGACCTGGACCTCGACCCGGTCATCAACAGCGGGTACCTGGAGGGCCAGGCGCAGGCGGTCTATAGCGACAGCGTGTGCGTTCTCGGCCAGCCCATCAGCTCCGGCCTGGGTTATGCCGGTACCGCCGCGGTGGTCGGAACCCCGTCCGACGACGTGCTGGCCGACTCGAACACGGGCGACAACGCCATCAACCAGTCGAAGTCGTTCACCTATCTCACCCCCAATGGTGACGGCACCTACGGCCTCGTGACGGAGACCCACCAGATCCTGGCTCCGCTCATGGTCTTCCCCGGAACCGCCGCGCTCGCAGGGCTCCCCGTCCTCGAAGATCTAGAACTCCCGGTCGACCCCATCGGTGCTATCACCATCGAATTCGGCGGTGAGTGGGTTCTCCGCTCGACGGCCACCGGAAAGCCGGGCGGCGCCACCATTGACTACGCCCCCGTCGGGGCTGACACTCCGACGACCAAGGTCATCAGGGTGATGCTGGGCGAAACCGAGTTGGCGTTCGTCACGTCCCAGATGATTCTGGACAACGACGGCCTCGAAGTTGTGCTTCCCGCTGGCCTTGGCATCATCTCCATCGGCGCCCCGCCCCGTGCCATCAACGGTGACGAGAATTCGGTGCCCGAAATTGCCACCAACGGCACCAAGGCGGCCGCCGCGGTCGACGTGGTGCAGATCACCGGCCAACTGGGCGACCTTGGCCTCGCCGACGTGCGTGTCGGACACATGGAATCCATGGCCACAGTCCCCATGGGTGGCATCCAGTGCGGCATCCCCGTCACGAAGACCGGAAATCCGACGTCGGTGACTGCCGGCGACGGCCAGACCGTGACCTACACCATCACCGTCCCGGCTGACCCCGAAGCGTTCAAGGTCATTGCCTGCGACATCGTCAACCTCAAGGTGGTTGACGTGGTCAGCACGAACATCCCGGAGGTCAAGTTCACCCTCAAGACGGCGTCAGCCCCCGGCGTGATCACCGGAGGTAACACCATCACCTGGGATCTGGGCACCTACAAGCCCGGTGACCCGTCCAAGGTGCTGACCGTGACCATGGAGGTGCCGGCAGATTCGGCCTCCGGCCAGATCACCGACACCGCCACCGCCACGGCGGTCCTGGGTAACTGCAAGGGCAACGCATCGGCCAACGCCACATCCCTCACCGGGCTGGCCAAGTTCGACGCCGCCGCCCTGAGCGGTAGCGCCACCCTGGCTATCCCCGGCACCTCCGTCCTGGCCGCGGCTCTCGCGCCCGCCGCCGGACCGACCCCCATCGGTGGTGTCCAGACCGGTGCCGGTGGCACCAGCCCGATCAGTAATCGCATGCTCCCGCTAGGCGCCGCCCTGGGTTCGCTAGCCCTCGTCGCCTCGCTGACCGCCCGGCGTCGTCGCCGGAAC
>JAICND010000119.1 GCA_025929005.1 Acidimicrobiia bacterium | reverse complement strand
CGGTAGTCGGCTCGGTCGATACAGGTACTGATGGCCTGGCGGATGTTCCCCCATTCACGATCGAACCTGGTCCGCCATTCGTCTAACCCCACCCCGGTCCCTCGCGGATAGTCATCCACAATCTGTCCGAAGTACGAGGCATGGCGGTCTTGCATCTCCGCCAGGGCGCCCAGTTCGGCAAGGGCTACACGGGCATAATCCTGAAGCGGGCCGAGCATGCGCATGCGTGGCTCGCCTCCTGGCACGCTTTCAAGGCGGATGAGACTGTGTGCAGACAGGGTTTCCAAGCCCGCCGCCACATCCCCCACCTCGGGGCCATCGGTCACGGCCTCGGCGGCTTCCAACGTCCATCCATCCACGAAGATCCCCAACCTGGAGAAGAGAAGTTGTTCGGACATAGGGAGGGTTTGATATGACCAATCGATCGCGGCGCGGAGGGTACGTTGGCGGGCTGGAAGGTCCGCAGCCCCCGACCCCAGGTCGAGTGTTGAGGTCAGCCGTTTCACAACGTCGGCGGGTCCCAGGAGTCGCATCCGGGCGGCGGCCAACTCGAGGGCTAGGGGGATCCCATCCAAACGGCGGGCGAGATCTGCCAGGGCCGGTCCGTTTTCGGAAGTGATAGACATATCGGGTCGAACGGCTCGAGCCCGATCGACCAGCAGCCGCACCGCTGGTGAGGCGGTTATTGCGGCGGCATCGGCGGTTTCGGGGAGCCCCAGCGGTGCGACCTGATACTCACGTTCAACAGTCAGCTGGAGGGCAATCCGGCTGGTTACCAGGATCCGAAGCTGAGGCAATCGTTCCAGGAGGCTTCTGAGCAAGGGTGCGCTCGAGGTCACCTGCTCAAAGTTGTCGAGGATCAGGAGGAACTGTCGGTCCTTGAGTTCGTCTGCAATCACATCCTCGCCGCTGGCGGTGCCCTCGATGGATCGCCCCAGGACAGTCACGATGGTTTCAGCGACGCGACCTGGATCGTCAACCGAAGCGAGGTTGACGAAGCCGACCCCATCGCGGAATCTCGACTCGACTCGGTCTGCGACAGCTACCGCCAGTCTCGTCTTCCCAATCCCGCCAGGGCCGGTGAGAGTGACCAGACGGGTTTCCTCGACCAAGGCAGCGACTGCATCTATGTCCTTTTCACGGCCGACAATCGATGTCAGCTGACGGGGAATACGGGCCCGGGCCGACGGAGTGGCGCGAACCGGCGGAAACTCGGTGCCAAGGTCTCCGACGTTTACCTGGTGCAGATGTTCGGGACGGCTGATGCCTTTGAGCTCGTACCACCCAAGATCGGTGACGGAGGCCACCTGCCATTCGCGTATGAGCTCACGGGTGCTGGAGGACATCAGGATCTGACCGCCACTGGCAGCCGACCCGACCCGTGCAGCTCGATGTACGTCCAGCCCGGCGTAGTCGCCATCGACCACGACGCCGGTGCCGCTGTGCAACCCGATCCGGACTCTCAGTGGCCCCGGGTGCGGATAGGCCTGGTAGGTACGTTGCGCCGCCACGGCAACTCGCAGACCGACATCGGCGCTCGGAAACACGGCAAAGATTCCGTCACCCTCGGTCTTCACAAGAGTGCCCCCTCCTCCTTCGATGAGCTCCTGGCCATCGCGACGGAAGCGCACGAGGAGCTCCGAATACGCCGCTCCGAACTGCTCGAGCATGGGCGTGGAGCCCTCGACGTCGGCAAACATGAAGGTCACCGTTCCGGTGGGAAGCTGTCGACCACCGGCGCTGAACTGCTCAGAAAGCAAAAGGGCGATGTCGTCGGAGAGCTGGTCAGCCAGGTCATCGGGGGACGCGATGTTTTTCGTCGCAACCCCGGACTCCCTCACCGACTTGATCATTGCGGTAAGGCGCTCGTCGCGATCAGGCGCAGGCTCTTTGATGTAGATCAACCGGGGTTTGCCGCCCGACGATGCCAACTCGTCCTCAAGCCCCGATACCTCCCGGTTGGGAGCGATCCATCCATAGCTCTGCCAGTAGATGGCAACAAAGATGTCGCTCTGCGCCAGGTAGTCGCGATAGACCTTCTCGGCCGCATGGTCGCGGGCTCCCATCTCGAACATGACTGGCGAGAGCCGTAGAGACTCAATCGCTGAACGCGCCGCCAGCCGTTCGGCGGCCAACTCACCGAGAGTCGACGACACGAAGACCCGGAGGCGCCTATCGGGGGTAGGAATCACTTGAATGACCCTCGGAGCCCGTTATCCGCGGGCAGAAATTTGCTGCACCGCCCAGCCGTTTCCGTCGGGATCGTTGAAGAAGACGAAGCCCACGTTGTCGAGGTCGGGTCCTCCCCGGCTGAGACGACTGGTGTCCCCGTCGACCACCTGGACATCGCTGACCTTCACCCCTCGTTCCACCAGCTGGCTATGAGCGGCCATGATGTCGGCCACCACCAGTTGCAGGCCCTTAAGGGACCCCGGCGGCATGTCCACCCCGAACCCTTTGCCGATCACAACCGAACAGCCCGATCCGGGTGGGGTCAGCTGGACGATCCTTACGTCATCACCCACTTTCGTGTCGTGGTCCACGTTGAAACCCAACTGGTCGGCGTAAAAAGCTTTTGCCCTATCGATATCAGTCACCGGGACCACCACCACTTCCAATGTCCAGTTCATACACAACTCCTCTTTCGATTGAGACTGTAGGGTCCTTCGACCAATGAACACCCAGGTGCTGTTCTCGTCACCGGCCGTGAACGTCTGCGACTTCTGGTGTGACCCTGGACATGTGCCTGACAGCGACCTCGAGGTGGAGGCTGCCTTTGGAGTCAGCTTCCCTCGGGCTGGCGTGTATATCCAGCACAGCGCAGGAGGGGCGATTGTCGTTGACCCCACCGTTGCTGTTTTCCGAAACGCCGGTGACGAACAGGTGACCACCCACCCTTCGGACGAAGGGGACCGCAACACGGAGCTTCAGTTTCCCCCAGAAGTGTTGGGACCACTGCTCAACAACCGGGAGCGCTTTCGACTGCAGACAGCTCCGATCTCGGAGGCGGTTACAGCTCGCCATCGTCGACTGCTCCGACGGCTTCACCAGAGATCGGTGGTGAATCCGTTGGAGATTGAGGAGGAGGCACTATTCCTTCTTGCCACCGTCTCTCAGATCGAGCCCAAACCCAAGGTGAGCAAGGCGCAACAGAAGCTGGTGGACGAGACCCGGCAATACCTCGCCTGGCATTTTCGCCAGGAACTCGACCTCTCGACGGTGGCGATGGCGGTCGGCTCCTCACCTTTCCATCTGAGCCGCATCTTCAAGAAGGCAACAGGTAGGTCGGTTACCGAATACCGTACCGCCCTTCGGGTCCGGTTCGCTATCGATCGCCTGGCTGAGGGAGATGGCGATCTGAGCCGGTTGGCGGTCGAGGCAGGCTTCTATGACCACGCTCACATGACCAACACCATTCGGCGTCGCCTGGGATCGCCACCATCTCACCTCCGGGTCTGGCTGACGACCTGATCTCCGATCAAAACTGGAGGGCGGCGGCCGCCCAGTGGAACCCTGCGCCGAAGGCCGTTAGCACCACCAGGTCCCCTTTCTCAATCCGGTTTGTCAGAACCGCCTGCCACATTGCGAAGGGGACTGTGGCGGAGCCGGTGTTGCCGTATTCGTGGACGTTGACGAAAACGCGACCGGACTCAAGCCCCATCTTCTTGCGGACCGCCTCGATGATCCGAAGGTTGGCCTGATGAGGTATGACGAGAGAGACCTCGCCCACGGTGCGGCCGACACGACGCAACACTTCCGCCGAGGCCTCGCTCATGCGCCTCACGGCTTCGGTGAACACCTTCTTGCCATCCATCACCAGACGATTGTGATCACCGCTGGCCAGAGACGACGCGTTAAACGGCCGACGGGTCCCTCCGGCAGTGAGAGTGAGAATCTCGGCGTGGGAGCCGTCGGTTCCCGAGACGATTCCCAACACCTCCGCCTTGGAGGGTTGTGATCCCATGATCACTGCCCCGGCGGCATCACCAAACAGCACCGCGGTGGCCCGATCGGTTAGAGAGATCATGCGGGTGATGACCTCGACGCCGATCACAAGGATGTTCTTGGGCTGCACCGCGATCCGGGAGTTGGCCACGTCCATGGCTTGGATGAATCCGGCGCAACCGCTGCCTCCGAGGTCGTAGGTGGGGACGTTGCGACAGCCCAATTCGTGTTGGAGGAGGGCAGCGGTGTCGGGGGTCCTCACCTCGGGAGTGTCGGTGGCAATCACGATCTCGTCGATGTCGGCGGGCGTCAGGCCGGCGTCGCCGATCGCTCCCCTGGCGGCCGCCGCGGCCAGGGTGAGGGTGGACTCGTCGTCGGCGGCAAAGCGGCGTCTCTTGATGCCCGTCCGTTGGGTGATCCACTCGTCCGAGGTATCAACCCTCTGAGCCCATTCGTCGTTGGTGACTATTCGCTCGGGGGCATAGCCGCCGAAACCCATGATGTGTGCCATCGCAGCCACGACGTTATTGGAAACGCAAGGATCTACAAGCCACAAGGCGTGATCGTTCGCACACTCCCGATGATGAGGTCGCCTTTCAACCGCTTGTTGGCTGCCTCAACACTGTCCAACCTCGGGGATGGTGTGGTCATCTCAGCCTTTCCGCTCATGGCGGCCAGCCTTTCCACATCCCCGCAAGCGGTAGCCGGCATGACCGCGGCCGCCACTCTTCCATGGCTGTTGTTTGGCCTCCCCGCCGGGGTAGTTGTCGACCGGGTCAACCGGGTTCGGCTGATGCGGACCGTCGACCTCTGCCGGGCGCTCTGCGTGGCTGCTCTCGGTCTACTAGTTCTGAGCGGAAACGCCGGCATCGCCGCGCTGTATGTCGTCGTGTTCGTTTTGGGGATGGCCGAGACCCTCTTCGACTCGGCCGCCATGGCGGTAGTGCCGGGACTTGTCGAAGGGCAATCATTGGAGAAGGCCAACGGCCGGCTCTTCGCAGGCCAGTTGACCGCCAATCAGTTCGTGGGACCGCCTCTCGGGGCACTGCTTTTTGCAGCGGCGGCATCGCTACCCCCTCTTGTCGATGCCGCCACGTTTCTAATCAGCGCGTTCCTGCTGGTCGGTATCCCGAGCCCCCGTTCAGTCGAAGTGGTGGAACGACGCTCACTCGTGTTTGAGTTGCGAGAGGGACTCGCCTGGGTGTGGCAGAGCCACAACATCAGAACCCTGGCCATCGGGGCAGCAGTAATCAACCTCGCTTACACCGCCGCGATGGCGGTGCTCGTTCTGTTCGCCATCGAAGTGCTGGGCCTCTCAGCCCTTGGCTACGGAAGCCTCTTTGTCGTATCGGCGGCTGGCGCCCTCGTGGGAAGCCTCGCGGCCAGCCGGGTGATGGGTCAGTTCGGTCGCCGGGCCATGGTGCTGGGCTCGGTTGCCGTGATGGCCATCAGCCTGGCCGCAATCGGCGTCAGCAGGTCGGTGGTAGCAACGGCTATCGGGATGCTCGCCATCAGCCTGGGCGGTGAGTTTTGGAATGTTGTGGCGGTGAGTTACCGCCAACACGCCACACCGGACCGGCTGCTGGGACGGGTGATGAGCGCTTATCGCTTCATTGCCTATGGCTCTTTTCCCCTCGG
>JAICND010000050.1 GCA_025929005.1 Acidimicrobiia bacterium | reverse complement strand
GTGGCGAGTCCCGGCCCCACCGTCTCCATTGGAATCATCACCGGAAAGTTCCAGGGTGTGATGGCGGCCCACACCCCGACGGGTCGGCGGACCGTGAACATCCTCCGGTTGCGCTCGGTCGTCGGTATGAGGTCGCCCTTCATTCGTTTGACGTCCTCAGCCGCGATGTGGAGATAGTCACCAGATTCCGCGATGTCGTCGATCGCTTCGGACTTGAAAGGTTTGCCTTGCTCGAGAGTCAGGACCCGGGCGATCTCTTCGATCCGGTCCTGCCAGAGTTCGTAGGCACGTAGACACAATGCGGCCCGCTCGAAGGCGGACCAGTGCCGCATTTCCTCGGAGGCGGCCCGGCCGGCCACCACTGCCCGATCGATGTCGGATTGGCCGGCCAGCGGCACGTTGGCGACGTGGCCGCCGGTGGCGGGCGACCGCAGTTCATAGCTTCCTACGCCCTGTCCCTCGGTCCACTCACCTGCAATGAACAGCTTCAAATCGACCGTCACCAGCGCCTCCTGTGGACTGCGACGCTAGTGGCCTGGATTGGTGCCGTCAGCTACCCTCGGGTCCGGGTGAGAGCTTGCTCGAGTTGACCATCGTTCAATCACCACGGGGTGATTTGCCCGCGTTCGGCTGGAGGTGATGGATGGACCTCAGTTCCGTCCCCTCCCGCCGGTGAGGCGCTGAGTGCGCCTGCCGCGGGTCTGATCCGGGGTTTGCCGCCCCGGCGTCAAGTGGGATGGGAGAAGCGGTGGAAGTGCCGCCCAACCCCTCAGAACGACGAAATCAGTGGCATCAACCCCGATGCCGGCAATCCCCCGGAGGACAATCCTCATGAGTATGCAAGGCGCCCAAACGGCCGAGTGGTTCAACCGCGCTCGCGCCGCATTGGTGAACGGTGTTTCCAGCGGCTTTCGCTACCTCGGTGACAAAGACACCCTTGTCATCTCTCGCGGCGAGGGCGGCCATGTCTATGACATGGATGGCAAGCGATATGTCGACTTCCAGTGTGCGTGGGGCCCCATCATCCTCGGCCACGCCGATCCCTTTGTAACCGATGCCGTGGTGGCGGCCGCCCGACAGGGGACCACGTTCGCCATGACCCAGCAACGAGAGGTGGAAGCGGCTGAGGCTGTCCTGGCAGCCGTGAAGTGGGCTGACAAGATCCGATTCACCAACACGGGAACTGAGGCAACGATGCACGCCCTCCGCCTAGCGCGTGGCTGGGCCGGCCGTGACCTCGTATTGAAATTCGAGGGTCACTATCACGGAACCCACGACCAACTGCTCTTTACCACTGCCGGAGCACCACCGGCCCATCTCGGTTCGAGGCTGCGGCCCATTCCGTATCAAGCGTCGTCGGGCATCCCTGATGCCATTCGTACCTATGTGCGGACCCTTCCCTTCAATGACATCGAAGCCGTCGACGACTTCTTCGACGATCACGGGCACGAAATTGCTGCCGTCATCGTGGAGCCGATGGCGGGCAACGCGTTCGGGATCCCACCGGAACCAGGTTTCCTCGAGACCCTTAGGGCCCGGTGCAGCGAGTACTACGCGGTCTTGATTTTCGACGAGGTCAAGACCGGTTTCCGTCTCTCACTGGGTGGTGCCGTTGAAACTTTCGGGGTCGTGCCCGACATCGCCACGTACGCCAAGGCGTTAGGCAACGGCTTTCCCGTTGCCGCCATTGCTCTGGCGGCCGACCTGGTCGAGGGGTGGAAGCTTGGTGGCATTGCCCAGGCCGGCACCTACTCGGGAAACGGAGTGGCAACCGCTGCCGCCATCGCCACCATCGACCGACTCGAAAAGACAGACGCATTCCAGAGAATCGAAAAGGTGGGCACGGCTCTCATCGAGGGGTTGGAGGGCGTGTTGGCGGAGTTCGGCGTTGAAGGCATGGTCCTCGGGCACCCGGGCATGTTCTCGGTATATCTAGGCGAAGGCCGGCCAACCGAATATCGCGATATCGCCGATCACAACGCCCGGTTGTACACGGCCGTGGTGGAAGGGATGATCGGGCGCGGCGTGATGCCGTGTGTCGACGCCCGCGAGCCATGGTTCACCTGTGCAGCCCACACGATGGAGGACGTCCACCTGACCCTCGAGGTCTTCGCCGAGTCTCTCCGTGAGTCTCTGGCCAGGGCTGGAACCCTGCCGTCACATCTCGACGAGCCGGATTGACGGGGCGCATGACTGCGCTGCCGTGGTCGCTGCTCCCCGATGGCGCCTCTGAAGGCGATGATGGTGAATTGTGGATCGGCGGTCGTTCGACCCTTGAGTTGGCCGCCCAATTTGGCACGCCACTGTTCGTCTATGACGAGGCTCATCTCCGGGCCCGATGCCAGCAGGCAAAAGACCTCTTCGGAGAAGGTGCCGTGTACGCCGCCAAGGCGTTCCTCTGCAAGGCGATGGCTCAGCTTGTCCATGAAGAAGGCGTCCGCATGGATGTGGCGACGGGGGGCGAGCTATTTGTCGCCCTGGCCGCAGGGTTTCCTGGCGGGCGGCTCGTAATGCATGGCAACAACAAGAGCGAAGCGGAGTTGGAAGAGGCGATCGCCTCCGGTATTGGGCGATTGGTGGTTGACAACTTCGACGAACTGGACCGGCTTGAGAAGCTGCATCAAAGAACCGGAAGAGTGCTCGATGTTCTTCTGCGGGTGACGCCAGGGGTCGAAGCTCACACTCACCACTACATCGCCACCGGTCAGGATGACACCAAGTTCGGTTTCACGCTGTCCACCGGTGCTGCTTCCGCCGCTGTAACCCGGGCGCGATCGATGGAGTCGATCCGGCTCCGGGGCATCCACCTACACATCGGATCCCAGGTCTTCCTGGTCGATTCCTTCGCGGCGGCCCTGGGAGTGGTTGCCTCCTTCGTCAAGAACCATGACCTCGAAGAGTTGTCGATGGGAGGCGGTCTCGGAGTTGCCTATGTCGCAGGCGAACACGCCCCATCAATGGCCGACTGGGCATTGATGCTCAAGACGGCCGCTGAGGACGCCGGCATCGAATCGAGCCTGTCCGTCGAACCCGGCCGGGCCATCGCCGCTCAGGCAGCTGTCACGCTCTACACGGTCGGGACCATCAAGGAGATACCGGGGGTCAGAACCTATGTCGCGGTCGACGGAGGAATGAGCGACAACCCGCGTCCGGTTCTGTATGGAAGTGGGTACGAGACTTTCCTCCCGAGGGCCGTGGCTGCCGACCGTCCCCGATCGGTGCGCTTGGTCGGAAAGCATTGCGAGTCGGGCGACGTCCTCGTTATGAATGGAAGCGTCCCCGACGATCTCGCAGTCGGCGACATCATCGCCACACCCGTCACCGGCGCATACGGGCACTCGATGGGGTCCAACTACAACAAGGTGGGGAGGCCGGCGGTCGTGTTCGTCAAAGATGGAGATGCGCGCCTGGTCGTGCGACGGGAGACTTATGAAGACCTGGTTCGCAACGACCTCCCCTTATAACCTTGCATCATGAAGATCCATGGCGGCCAGATCATGGCCCGAGCCCTCAAGGCCGAGGGAGTCGACGTCGTCTTTACGCTCTCCGGTGGTCACATCGTCGGGTTCCTGGACGGCTGCGTCCAGGAGGGAATCCGGATAGTCGATGTCCGTCATGAACAGGCAGCTGCCCACGCGGCCGAGGCGTACACAAGGCTAACCGGACGCCTGGGTGTCGCTGCTGTCACAGCCGGACCGGGCGTGACCGACTCTGTAACGGCGGTCGCCAACGCCTGGTTCGCCCACACGCCGATGCTCTTGATCGGTGGTCGTCACTTCATCCGCCAGGAACTGAAGGGCGGCTTGCAGGAGATGGACCATCCTGCCCTGTTCGGGCCCATAACGGCCTGGTCGGCCACCGCCTGGCAAGTGGACCGCCTCGCCGACTACATCGCCACAGCCTCAAGGCACGCATTCAGCGGCAGGGGTGCGCCGGTCTTCCTCGACGTCCCCATGGACGTGCAGTTCGACATGATCGATGAGGAGTCCATTGCCTGGCCGACCCACTACCGGGCGGGGCAGGAACAAGGTGTGGATGCCGCCACGCTGGCCGCGATTCAGAAGGTGATCGGTGAATCCGAGCGTCCGGTGATTTTCGCCGGGGCCGGGTCGATCCCAGGATCAGAGAACCGGCTGGCGGAGCTGGCCGAGCTGCTGGGCGCCCCCACCTATCTGAACTCCCGCGCCCGCGGATCCCTCCCATTCGGACATCCGCTGCTCGGTAACCACTCCCGTTCCCTGGCGATGGCCGAGTGCGACCTGCTCGTGGCCCTGGGGGTTGACTGGGATTTCAGGACTAACTACGGCGAGAAGGTAAACCCGACTGCGACGGTTGTCCACGTTGATCTGGAGCCTTCCCGGATCGGGTGGAACCGGGGGGCGCACCTGGGAGTTGTGGCTGATCCGATTCGGGTGGTCGGACAGCTTGTCGATTCCGGTGGTTTGGCCGCTACCCGATCGCCGTGGGCAGAGAGGGTGATGGCTTCCGATCGGGAGAGACAGGCTGCCCTGGCCGCAGAGGCCGCCAAAGCCCCCAACACCCCCGTAAATGCCCACAGGTTCGCCTCCGAGGTGGGCCGCTTTTTTGGTACAGATTCGATCGTCTCGGTTGACGGCGGTGACATTGTTTCGACTACCGCCCGCTGGCTGCAGATCTCAACCCCGGGCCATGTCCTCGACCCCGGCCCGTTCGGCACCCTCGGGACCGGCGTTCCCTTCGCCCTGGCAGCCAAGGTGGTGCATCCTGAGAAGTTGGTCGGCATCGTCTTCGGTGACGGCGCTTTCGGGTTCAACGGTTTCGAGTACGACACGCTCGTGAGGCTGGGGCTGCCAGTGGTTGGTGTCATGGGCAACGATGGTGTCTGGGGCAACATCAAAACGTTCCATCGAATGCTTTATCCGGATCGGGTGGTGGCCGCTGATCTCGGTCGTCGTCCCTATCACGAGGTGGTGCGTGCGCTCGGTGGCCATGGGGAGTTGGTAACCGATGCCTCCCAGATCTCTCCGGCGCTGTCGCGGGCCCGGGCTTCCGGGCTACCGGCTCTTGTCAATGTCCACATCGAAGAGACGATGCGGATGTCGAGCAACTACAGTCAGTAACAGCGTTTGGGGTAGAGCGCCGAACCGGCATAGGGTTGGCGGAGCTCCATGCGACGCCTCTCTTTACTCCTGTGCGTGCTGGTCGCGTGCTCCGCCGAGCCCACGCCGCCCATCACGACGGCCCCCGCAACATCTACCCCGGCGACCCCCCCGACCACCGAGGCACCCACCACGACGGCTACACCATTTCTGGCGAGTGCATCGCCGGAGTGGGCCGCGGCGGTCGCAAATATCTACGGCCCGGCCTGTTCGGGTGATCGAACCCGGATTCCCGCGGAGCTGTCGAGTCTGGCGATTTCTGAGACCTGTCCAACGGGTGGCATCGCTGTCGTCGCTCCGGTGACGGGCGCAGTTCTGGCGACGGCAGCCTTTGGCGACGACATCGTCTTCGGAGCCGATTACGGGACGGGCTTCGAGATAGTCGGGATAAAACTCCCCTCCCTGGGCAACTTCGGCTGGTACGGGGCCATACCCAAGATCATCGCCGTTGTCGGTTCTGACGCCCGGCCGGGTGAGGACCCAGCCTTCACCCGCGCCGACAGCCTTCACCTGGTCGGCTTCAACGGAGGAGCCGGGGGTCTGGTCGGGATTCCCCGCGACTCATGGGTTCCGATCGGTGGTGGCGCGGCCAATAAGATCAATTCTTCCCTCTCGCTTGGCGGTCCCGACCTCATGATGAGCACACTGAATTCTGTGTCAGGATTGACCTTGGGGGGATATGTTCTGACCGGGTTTGAGGGGTTCCAGGAATTGTGGGGCAACATTCTTGGTGGGGCCGAGGTAGACGTTCCGATCCGCATCGCCGATGCAGCTGCCGGAGCTGACCTTCAACCTGGACTGCAATACCTAAATGGCCCTCAGGCCCTCAGCTTTGGTCGGGCCCGAAAGTCACTTGCAGCTGGCGACCTCACGCGTCAGTTTCATGGGGGGCTCGCCATCCTGGCGGCGATCAGAAAGGCACAGAACCTCGGTCCGCTCGGACTGCCCACCCTTCTGGCGGCCAGCGAACCGTGGATCAGGACCAATATTCGTTGGGGCGATCTGCTCTCGCTGTCGGCTCTTGCGCTCGCTACCCCCACCGAACAAATCGGCAATGTTGTTGTGCCTGCCCGAACGGGGAGCGTCGGTGCCGCCTCTGTTGTGTTCCTGAACGAAGGAGCGGGCGCCGTCTTTGCTGACCTGGCCGATGGAGCTATCGCCCCTGGAACTTGAGCGATTCGCGGCTTCAGACAGGGCATTTACGATCCGAATACTTCAAGTGGCCGTACAAGGAGGGTGATGGCCGGTTCGAAATTTGACTCCCCTCGTGCCCGATCAGGCTGGTGGGACAGGTGGCTGGCGGCTCTAAGACGCGACACGCTCCGTGGCAACGCCTACCTGGTGCCTATTCGATGGTTCATCGGAGTCGGATGGTTGAGATCAGCAGCGGAGAAGCTGTTTGATCCCGCGTGGCATGAGGGTGATGTCCTCCTCACCTTTCTGGCGACGGAAGGAGAGCGTGGAGCCCTGGCCTTTCCTGAGATTGGTCAATTCGTCCAATCGGTGGTCGTGCCGTCGGCACCGTTGGTGGCAGGATTGGTCTTGGCGCTCCAGCTGTTGTGCGGTGCGGGAATTTTGGTGGGTACGTTCACCAATGCCGCGTTGTTGGTCGGCATTGGAATGAACCTCGGCTTCATGGTGGCCGGAGCCCCCAACCCGTCTGCCTTCTACATACTGATCCAGGTAGTCCTGTTTGTGTCCAACGCAGGAGCCATCATCGGTTTCGATGGAAGGGCCATCGCCAGGCGACGGTCTCTGCTGATTGCTGCCCGTGCTGAGCAAGAGGATGTTGACCGTGCTGACCGGTGGTCTCTCGGATTGCTTTGTTGCGTGTTCGCTGGGATCTCGTTGTTCGGATTCGCCCATGGGGTGGATTTCAGTCCTTCAGGCTCCGTAACCGACCCGGCGCTGGTGATGGGCCTCGTAACGGCACTAGCCTCTTTGACGATGCTCCTCGTCACCCTGCGGCGGGGTACGACTGTCGTTGTCGACCTAACGGAACGTCTTGCCCGGCTAGAGGATCGTCAACGCCAGCACTCCCACTCCTAGGCAGTACACCGCGTAGACCCATAGTCCGCTACGACCCAGCATTTTCAACAGGAACGCGATAGCGGCGTAGCCAGTAATGGCGGCGACGGCGACGCCTACCCAGGTGGCGGCCTCAACCCCCGTGCTGTCCGCGAGGTTGCGCAGCTCCAGGAGGCCAGCTCCGGTCACCGCCGGCACTCCGAGCAGAAACGAAAACCTCGCAGCCTCGACTCGGTCGAAGCCGCGCGCCAGGGCGGTGGCAATCGTCACGCCGGACCGCGAGAGACCGGGGAGGATGGCCGTGACCTGAGCCAGACCCACCAGCGCCGCGTCAGCAACCTTGGCGTCCCTCACCCGCCTTTCTCCCGGTTTGATGCGATCGGCCACCACCAGGACCACGCCTGTCAGGATCAGAAACCAGGCGGTGGCGGTGACAGAAGTCTGCAACTCCTCGACTTGATCCCGGACCAACAGTGCGAGGAATGCAGGCAAGGTTGCTACTGCCAGCAGTATGAGAAGGCGGCGAGCGTCGGGGTCGGTTCGGACCCTCGTCAACGACCACAACTCCCGGCGGAAGTAGAGGATCACCGCGAGAAGAGTCCCGAGGTGGAGGACGGCGGTGACGGTCAGATCGGGCCCATCGATTCCGAGAAATGCCGGCACCAAGACCAGGTGACCGTCTGAGGAGATGGGGAGAAACTCGGTGATCCCCTGCACTACGCCCCACACGATCGCTTCGAACACGGCGGCACGTTAACCCCCCGAGCCCACCAGGACTGCCGCCGTACCCTGCGCCACGGCCGAGGCCGCCGCAGCCGCATCAGCCTCGGGGACGGCCACGAGGGCGACGTTGCCTTCGAAGCTATCCGACTCCTGGATTCGAACGATGAGGCCTACCACAATCCGGGCGGACT
>JAICND010000388.1 GCA_025929005.1 Acidimicrobiia bacterium | reverse complement strand
ATCGACCCCCCAGGGCGTGACCAGCGATCGGCGCACCCCCGGGGGGATGGGGCGGGATCGCCTGGTGGCCGTCGACGAAACGACGGGCCTGCCGAGAGCGATGCCAGGCCACCCCCACCCCCGCACCCGCCCCCGCACCCGCACCCGCGGAGACGATGGCAATCGCCATGGCCTTGGACCGGCTCATTCCGACTCATCGTCGCGATCCGGCGTGGACCCAGGCTCCTAGCGAACTTCTTCCACCCGCCCTGGTGCGAGAATCACCAGGTGAGACCGGACATTGGCATGTCCCCCGACGAGACGGTGGCTCGTGTCGATAGAGGGACGGGTGCGGTGCTCGGTCTGCTCGCCCTGCACAATATGGTGCAGAACACGTTGCTCAACGAGCGGGGTTACGTGACCGGGAATCTGGTCGTCTCCGGACTCCTGGTGGGGGTCGGTCGAGCCTCCGGGTTGACCTGGAAGGAGATGGGGCTCCGCGGAGGCAGTCTCCGGGATGGTCTGCTGGTCGGCGGGACCGCCTCGCTGGCCGCCACCACGGCCGCCCTCGTCGCCCTGGCACACCCGGAGATACTCGATGACGATCGGGCCGCGGTGTCGGGAGATGCGGTGTGGCGGAGGGCCCTGATCCGTTTCCCCCTGGGCACCGCCCCCTTTGAGGAAATTGCCTTTCGCGGCGTCCTCACCGCCCTATTGCGTCGGACCCATCCCGCCGCCCGGGCCGAGTGGCTGGCCGCCGCCGCTTTCGCCGCCTGGCATCTGATCCCAACCGGTCGCGCCCTGGCGGGCAATCGGTTGGGTCGGGAGATGTCGCCGTCGCAGCGGTTGGGGGCAGCAATGGCCGGATCGGCCGCCGCCGGCGTCGCGGGGCTGGCCCTCTCCGCGATGCGACGTGGCACCGGATCGCTCCTCGCCCCCTGGCTGGCCCACAGCTGGTTCAACACCGTGTCCTATCTGACAGCGTCCACCGCCGTCAGGCGGCCAGGATCGAGGAGGCGAAAGAGCCACAATCGGGAGAGGTCGTTGCTCACCGACCAGACCTGAGCCGGGGACGCCTCCACCACGTCGACGTGGCTGAACACCCGACGCTGAGGATCTCCGCCCGGGGGGGCATCCCCGTTTCGATTGCGGCCAGCGGCGCGGGCAGGTTCGGGACCGGACGCGGATCACCTGACTCCCAACTTGTAGTCTCAGCGTCGCATGAGCGAACCGGACCGGACCTACGAGTTGATGGGGGTCCTCGTCGACACCGCCCGAGCTCACCATGCCGAAACCGGCGGATCCAACCCGGAGTGGGCAAAGTGGTATGCCGAGCGTGCCCTCGACGAGGTGAACCGGATCCTCAGTGCCGAGATGACAACAGCCGACCTGTCAGATTGGCTGGCGGCCGCCGATCGCCGCTACACCCAGGAGAGCCCCGACCTTTCGTGGCCTCGCGCCTATGCCACCTGGCTGCTCGAGCAGCCCCGCTGAGGTTCGACCTTGGATCTTTGGAGAGACGGTGACCCCGCCTGCGGGAGCATCCGACAGGTCGACCTCGACCATGAAGTGATCTGAGATCAAGGACTCCCCCCAGTTCGACCAGAGCACATGCCGCGACGTGAGCAGGCAGATGTAGCCGGCTGCCACCCGGCTCGATAGGGATCCTGCCGAGTTCAAGAGCAGAGCTTCGGTAGGCCAAGTCTTTCCACGCCAAATGGACCCGGTAGGCCAAACGATTCCTCGCCATCGAAAGCGTGCCAGGATCATGTTTGCCGAACAACAGCGGCCGATGGAGCTTCATGGATCAAACTCAACCCCGGGTCAGCAGCAACGCTGGGGAGACCGACACCCCCCTCGTTGGGATCACCATCCTGGCCGCGTACGCCCCACGGGCGACACCGTGACCGGTCCCACCGCTGCTGACTTGTTGGTCGAATGCCTCGAAGCGGAAGGGGTCATCTACGTCTTCGGGATTCCCGGCGAGGAAACACTCGAGCTCAACCGTGCCCTCGATGCGTCGTCCATCGAGTTCGTTCCGGTGCGTCATGAGCAGGCAGGGGCGTACATGGCGAACGTGGTCGGAAGGCTCACCGGTCGAGCCGGCGTCTGTCTCGGAACCCTGGGACCGGGCGCCACCAACCTGGTGACGGGGGTCGCCGACGCATTCCTCGACCGCGCCCCGATGGTGGCGCTGACCGGGCAGACCGGCCAAGAACGGATGCACAAGGAGTCTCACCAGCACATCGACGTGGTCAACCTGATGGACCCGATCACGAAATGGAACGCACGGGTGGGGGATCCTTCGATCATCCCCGAGGTCGTGCGCAAGGCATTCAAGCTCGCCGAGGCCGAGAAGCCGGGCCCGACACACATCGAGCTCCCCGAAGACGTGATGGGTGAGCCATACTCCGGCTCTCCGCTGCGAAGACAGACACCGGTGGGCTCCGAGCCTTCCCATGCGGACGTTTCGAGGGCTGCCCAGGTCCTCGGGGCTGCCCGCTCCCCGGTGGCTCTTGCCGGCAACGGGGTGGTCCGGAATCGGGCTTCCACCGCCTTGCGCTCGTTCGTGAGACGAGTCGGGCTTCCCACGGCAGTCACCT
>JAICND010000348.1 GCA_025929005.1 Acidimicrobiia bacterium | reverse complement strand
CTCGTACAGGACGGTGATGTTGGGAGTCTGTTCGATCCTCTTGATCAGATAGGAAGACATGGTGGCGTCAAGCGAGGTGCCTCGTACAACCATGAAAAGCTCGCTGGCGAACTTGGAGAGGAAGAGCGCTGACTGGCCGGCGGAGTTACCCCCACCCACCACTGCGATCTGTTCTCCCCTGTAGATCTGCGCCTCGACCGCCGACGAGCCATAGAAGATCCCGGCGCCGACGTAGCGATCACCCCCTTCGACGTCCAACGTCCGGTACGACACTCCCGTGGCCACGAGCAAAGCCCTGCAGTTGACCTCGCCCGCCCCTTCCAGCTGCACGACGCGAAACGGATCGTGGCGGCTGAGAGCGATGGCCCGTACCGGAACCAGCAACTCTGTTCCGAATCGTTTGGCCTGAGCTACTGCCCGGTGGGCCAGGTCGGCTCCGGAGAGACCCGACGGAAAGCCCAGGTAGTTCTCAATCCGCGAACTCTGACCCGCCTGACCACCCGGTGCCTCCTCTTCGGCCAGCAACGTTTTCAGACCCTCAGATGTGGCGTACACCGCCGCCGCCAGTCCGCTCGGCCCGCCCCCGACGATTACCAGGTCATAAGTAGGCAGGTCGGGCCGGGTCCGCAGGCCCATGGCGCCGGCCAGTTGGGCAATGGTGGGACTGCTCAACCTGCGTCCGTCTTCGAGAACCACCAACGGAATGTCGGCCTCGGAAGCGCCAGCCAATGCCAGCAACCGCTGGCCCGCGTCCCCCGACGCCTCCACGGCCTGATAGGGCAGCTGGTTGCGGGCCAGGAAGTCCTTGATCTGGTTAGTGCCCGATGACCACCTCTCCCCCACGACGCGTATCCCCTCAAACGGCGGCAGGTGGGTGGCCTGCCAGCCTTCCAGCAGATCGTCGAGAACCGGAAAGAGCTTTTCTTCGGGGGGATCCCACGGCTTGATGAGGTAATGAGAGACGCCGGCCTCGTTGATGGCGGCGATAGCGGCGTCGGTGTCCGAATATGCCGTGAGCAGCACTCTGGACGCTTCGGGGAACTGGCTTCGCGACTCCGAAAGAAACTCAACTCCAGTCATCCCGGGCATCCGCTGATCGGCCACTAGCAAGGCAACTTCCTGGCCGGCGTTGGCCACTTCTTCCAGCGTATTGAGCGCCTCCCGACCTGAGGTGGCCCCGAGGACCCGGTAGGTCTTCGAATAGTTCCGCTTGAGATCGCGCTCGACCGCGGACAAGACCAGGGGGTCATCGTCCACGGTCAATATCACCGGCATCCTCACGATGCCTCACCTTAGAAGGCGGCGAATACTCAGGCGCCGCGCGGCTATTCCGCTAGATCGTCGAGCTGCTCCAGCAACGCCAACAGCTCCGTCCGGGTTCCCTCGGGCAACCCGGACTGTCCGGCGGCCGCCGCCACCGACGGCCGTTGCGCCACCAGGATCGCCCTCATGCTGGTTGCCTGATCCCCCTGATTGGCCTCTACTACCCGGGCAGCCTCAATCAGACGGTTGACCAAGGTGGGGGCGAATGAGGCGATGATGTCCACTCGCCAACCCTCGGAGTTTCGCAATATCAGTTGGAGCTGTCCATTGAGCGCGACGACTGCGAAACGTGACTCATCGACTTCTTGTTCTTCGACCGCCCGGACCCCAATGTCAGCTACTTCGACGGTTTCCGAAAAGCCCTGCCAGTAGTTGGCGGCCACCTCGTCAAGACCGTCCTCGAGCAACCCGGCCGCCTGATTCAACGTGCCTCCTTCGGCCATCACCACCCAGGCCATCTGGTCGGTCAATGTAAGCGCCGCCGCTCCCTCGAAGTCCCCTCCATCGACCGCCGCCAACAGCGCCTCGACCACCTCGGCCGCCTCCCTGCTGTCGGAAACGGCGTCCAGGGTGGTGGTGGTCGAGCCCGAAAAGCAACCGGTCGCCATGACCAGCATCAGCATGAAGGGGATGACCGGTGCTTGCCGTCTCATGGAGCGAGCACCCGCAAGGTCTCCTCCACCGTGGCCCGCGAAGGGGCGAGCACCATCAGGGCCGCCACCGTGAGGCCGACCGCGGCGAATTCCTCGAGGCGCCGCCGTACCGCCGCAGCCGACCCCACGAGGGCAAGGTCGGCGATAAGACGGCTGTGAATGGCGTTTGCCACGGCATTGCGATCGCGGGCCAGCCACCCCGAAGCAATGGCCGCAGCCTCTTCCGGATAGCCCATCCACGACAAGAACTGGTTGTAGACCGGCTGAGCGAGATACGGACCGAGGATCTGTTCCCTCAGGTACTGATGAGCCAGGTCGACATCTTCGGTCACGATGGTCTGGAGGCGCGCCATCACTCCAAAGTCCGCCGGCAATTCACGGCCGGCCTCAGCGGCTCCCCGCCGAACCGCCTCGAGCTGTCGGGTCACCACCGAAGGGGGCATGAGGTTCAGACACACACCGTCGGCATGGGCGCCGGCGGCCGCCAGCATTCCGGGCCGAAGAGCCCCTATGAAAATAGGAACCGGCCCCGCGGGTGACGCGGCCAGTCGGAACCGTGTCATATTCACCGTTGATCCCGAGAAGCCCCCGTCGCCGTTGAGACCCGCCCGAACCGCCTGGACGGTTTCCACCACTCTGGTCAGCGGCCGATCGAACGAAAGCCCGTGCCACCCCGACACGATGGTCTCGGAGGAGGAGCCGATCCCGAGTGTGAAGCTTCGGCCGGGCATGGCCTGGCTCACTGAAGCGGCGGCCATGGCAAGGGTGGCTGGGGTGCGGGTGTAGGCGGGCACGACGGCCACGCCGAGATCCATCTGCGATGTCCG
>JAICND010000172.1 GCA_025929005.1 Acidimicrobiia bacterium | reverse complement strand
GTCGCTGTTCGAACGGCTCTGCGTTTTCGCCGGCGGATTCACCATCGCGGCTGCCGAGTCCGTGTGCGGTCCGAAAGCAACCCTCGAGAGCGACGTGCTGAGCGGGATCGAAGCCCTGCTCGACGCCAGCCTCGTTCGCCGTGGCGACGTCCCGGGGGGATCGGACCGCTTCGACATGCTCCAGACCATTCGGGAATACGGGCGGGAGCGGCACGAGCAATCCGATGCCGCCGCCGGGGTGCGTCGCCGACACGCCCTCTACTTCCTGGAGTTGGCCGAGTCCTCCGAGCTGGAGCTACGGGGGCCCGGCCTGGGGCGTGTGATGGGCCTTCTCCATGTGGAACACGACAACCTTCGGGCCGCACTCACCTGGGCCCTGCACGAGGATCAAGGCGAGGTTGCGCTCCGGCTCGCTTCGGCCCTCTGGCGGTTCTGGCATATGCACGGAGATATCGCCTCGGGCCTCAGGTGGGTGGAGCAGGCCCTAGCCCTCCCATCCGCCACAGGCCCTTCTCCAATCAGGGCCAAGGCCCTGCTGGCGGCGGGGGGCCTGGCGTATTGGCAACTCGACGAGCCGGCCCTATCGGCCCGGTCCGCGGAGGCCCTGGCCATGTTCGAGGCACGCGAGGACGAGGCCGGGATCGCCGCGGCGAAGTACGACTCCGCATTCGGCCTCGGGATGCACGGAAGGTTCGATGAGGCCATCGAGATGCTGCGTTCGAGCAAGACCGTGTTCGAGAAGTTGGGCGACCGCCGGGCCGTTGCGGATTCCCTGTTCGGCCTCGGCCTCATGTATCGGCTCCGGGGCGACCTCGAGATCGCCCGGGAGACCGGGGAGAAGGGGCTGGCCATCCACCGGGAGATAGGCGACCTGTTCGGGATCGTGAGCTCTTTGTGCGTCGTGGGCCCAGCCGCGACGCAGCTCGGCGACCGGGACACGGGCCGAGCCTGTTTCCTGGAGGCCCTGGCCATCGACGAGGCGTTCGGGGAACGGACCGGGATGGCCTTCAACCTGGACAACCTGGCCGACCTGGAGATCGACGAAGGTGAGCCCGTCCGGGCCATGCGGTTGGCCGGAGGGTCGGAGGTGATCAAGGAAGGCGTCGGAGGCCAAGCACCACCGGAACTGATCACGCTCCCCGATCCCCGCGAGCGCGCCCGGCCTCTCCTCTCCGAGGCGGAGATCTCGGCAGCGTGGGAGGAGGGGCGGCGGATGAGCTTGGAGGCGGTCTTGGAGTACGCTCGCGAGCCGGTGGCAACCTGATCCGGGCTGCCGGCGGCACTCAGGGTCCATCGGCGAGCCGAGTAGCTCCAGAGCTAGCTCATGCGCTTTAGCCTTGGCGCGCCGTCGTCTCTAGCGGATTCCCGGATTCCTGTCCGAGGCTGGGTCGAGTGGCGATAGGCCGCCTTCGATCTGGTAGCACCCATCGCCCTTTCCGGGAGTTCCCGCGTCACTGCCGTGATGAGCCGTTTCGAGTCCGTACCAGGCTGGACCAAAGCCTGGTAGGAGCGTGTTCGAGTCGCACGACTCACCGCTGATGAAAGCTGGATGGTTCTGCCCATTCGCGATCAGTTGCCCATCTCCGTTATGGGCATGCTCAGCAGCGTGCGAGTGCGCACTGGCCGCGGTTCCGGGAATAAGTAGTAGGGCGAGTGCCACAACGCCAACGAATCTTCTCATTCGATCCCTCCCTCCCTAGTTCCTACCGAATGGTAACTGGGGATTTTCTGTCGAGGACAGAAGAGCTGCGTCGACGTCCGATATACCGTGGAGCCACGGAGGCGCAACCATGACCTTCGAGCCAGTGTTGCGGCGGAGCTAGCGAAAATCTCTAATCACGCGCCTCGACATAGCTCCACCAGCGTCCAGGAGGCACTCTGCCGGCGACGGGCTGGGCAAGCTGGGTCCTTTCCAATCCAAGTTGCTATAAGACACTGGAGTTGCTTGTCAGTCTCTCGACAATCGCCGCAGGAGAGATGCCCGTATCGGCTCCCTGATGATGAGTTCACCGCCTGCAGTCGCAAGCAGATCTCGGGCTTTGTCGAGGAGTTCTCGTTGGATCACGACCGTATCACCTCGCTCGGTCCGGTGATCCAGCCAATCCTCCACGCTTGGGTAGTGCTCGAGAAGGTCGAACCCGACCTGGCGCTCCGTGACAAAGAAGCCTTGACTTTCCACTATGCCCAGTTGCGCTCGGGCCAAGCGAATGTCTTGAATGTCTGCTTCCTGATCCCATGTGCCGACGATCTCAAGCCGACCCTTCCGCGCTACTTCAGCGCGGGAGTCCTCTGGCTCTGGGTGCAAGTCCAACAACACTCCTGTTTCAGTCAACGAGCGATGGATTTTCCGCAGGGCGTGCACGACGCCCTCCAGTTCTATACATCAGAGGGAGTGAGAGAGGATGGCCACCTCGAAGCCCTCTTGGGGGAGCTCAAGCCCTGCTTGGGTGATGTCGGCCACCCGGAATTCCACCTTGCCACTCAGTCTCCCAGGAGTGTTGTCAATGGCCTGTTGGATCTTCGCGTCGCTCGTGTCAAGTGCGAGGACTGAAACAGCCTTATCCGCATACCGCCAAGTCATCCGTCCGTCACCACACCCAACCTCTAAGACTCTCCTGCCCTCGAACTCGACCAGTTCGTGGATTACTTGGACTTCAGTGCTCTCTGGATCAATCGAAACCCGCATTTCCCTCCTCGACCTTCCCCACCATCGGAATCTGGCCAGGGACCGTAGCTGGCTTGGACGACTGGGGTCGTCTGGGTTTTGGATGAGGTCGGAAACTCAGCAACGGTGACTAGACGGGCGCTTAGAGCGCGGTGGCGGCGGGCTCGCCCTCAAGTAATCGCACGAAAGCGATGGTGAAGAGATGCGTCGTAGGATCGCCTGATGGGCTCGAAATTCACCTCCAGGTTCGATGAGCCTGACGAGGTGGTTGAGCTCGAGATGATCCGCTCGGAGCTAGTTTATCTCGAGGGACTAAGCGTTTCTCGCACGGTGCATCAGCCCGGTTGGAGATGGTCCAAGCACGTTCGACCACACGTCGGCGGCGATTGGTGCCAAACCCGGCACGTTGGATTGGCGCTTTCGGGCGCTGTGCACGTAATACTCAGCACCGGGGACGAATTTGACCTCAGGGAAGGGATGGTGGCCGATGTCCCTCCCGGTCACGACGCCTGGGTTATTGGGGACATTCCCTACGTCGATATCACGTGGACCGGAGCCCGAACTTGGCTCCCAATCACCGATCCGGGAACAGATCGCGTCCTTGCAACGATCCTGTTTGTCGACATCGTCGAATCGACCTCTCTTGCGCGGTCGATGGGGGACGACCACTGGGCTGATTTCATCGCCACCTTCGACGCCCGCGTACGCGAGAGTCTGGCGCGCCACGGGGGCCGCGAGATCAAAACCACCGGAGATGGAACACTGGCCATCTTCACAGGTGCGGGCCGCGCGGTCAGCTGTGCTCAGACGTTGCGCCGTCTGGCTCACTCTCTCGGCATACGTCTTCGTCTCGCCCTTCATGCTGGCGAGATCGATTTGGTTGGACGGGACATTCGCGGCATCGCCGTCAATGAGGCGGCTCGCATACTCGCCGCGGCCAATCCCGATGAGATCCTGGTGTCGGCGACGGTGAAAGGTTTACTCTCACGCACCGACTTCGGTTGGAGAGACCGCGGCAGGCACGAAATGAAAGGCTTCGCCGAGCCCCACCAGCTTTTCGCTCTCGACCCTTAGCGTCCTTAACACTCAGCAGGCGTTGGGCGGGAATGAAACAGTGACTTTGTCTCCAATATGCGGCGGCGCAAGCCCGCAGACTGCCACCTCACAGAGAAAGAAGGTTGGAGCGAAAGCAGGTTCTGGTCCTAATGACGGCCACAGCTTTGATCATTGCCTTCGTTGTCACCGCCCGTGGCAGGCGGGACATCATTGGGGTGGCCCCGGCCTTAGTACCTGAACCCTAGGTACGACCTGCCTGCCGGGCTATTCCTCCCTGCCTGGGGGTGTCTCGGCTATCTCCTCAGTGCGCCGCTTCCTATCTTCTACGAAGTGTCTCGGCTTGGCGGCGTCGGGAAGCCGCAAATCGCCGAGCGGCGGATTAGCCGCGGTGTGCTAAACGACAAACTCCAGGGTCGAACCCGAGCAAAACCTCCTCAGTTATCCGCTTTGGCTGGGGTGCGAATGGACGCGTAAGTGCACGCCCGAAGAGGTCGGGGGCCGGAGGCCGAGAAGCCTGGGACGATGACGATCGGGGTACCGCCTCTCGATTCCATCTAATAGATTGACCCGGGAACTGAAGCTGAGTCAGAACGGCTTCAGCACCATGAGGGCGTAGATCAGGCCGATGACGAGGAACTCGTAGTTCCGGGCAAACGCTACCGCGGCGTCAGCGAACGCCTGCTCGAGTTCGACAGTGAACTCACCACGCTGCCGCGCCTCTTCTATGGTCTGCTCAAATCGGTTCCCTCTCGGTATGAACACGGTGGGCACAAATGCCAGGGTGGATGCGAACAGCGCGATTGATACTGGCAGCCAGTAACTCCCCGCCTGGAACAGCGGCCGACTCTGAACCAGCATCGTCACGATGCCAAAGACGAGGACAGAAACAGATCCGTAGACGACCATCTTCTCGAAG
>JAICND010000419.1 GCA_025929005.1 Acidimicrobiia bacterium | reverse complement strand
GGGGGCCCTGGGAGCGGGGCCTGCTCTAACTCGAAGACAGATCATGACTTTCATAGAGACGGTTGGCGACGAGTCGGCCGCAGATGACACGGCCTCGCTGTTTGCGGAGGACCTTGCTCGCCTGGGTTACGTAGCCAATTACACGAGGGCATTCAGCCATCGCCCTGACGTTATGCGGGGATGGCAGCAGCTCAACGGTGCAATCAAGTCGAACATGGACTTGCGCATTTATGAGCTGGCAACCCTGGCAGCGGCGACGCGATTGAGATCGAGTTACTGCTGTCTCGCCCATGGCAAGGTGCTCGCATCCAAGTTCTACAGCACTCCTGAGGTTGCCTCGATCGCCCGGGACTACACCAACGCCGGGCTGTCGAAGACCGAAGTGGCCCTAATGGCGTTTGCCGAAAAGGTGGCGAGCAGGGCCAACGAAATCGCGAAGAGCGACATCGACGAGCTGAGATCTCATGGGTTTACCGACCCCGAGATCTTCGACATCGCCGCCACAGCGGCGGCTCGGTGCTTCTTCAGCAAACTTCTCGACGCCATGGGAGCGGAGCCCGACGCTGCTTATCGAGAGCTTGACCCTGACTTGCAGTCAAGCCTGACGGTGGGCCGGCCGATCGAGGAGTGAGGGGATTCCCCACCACCTCCTTCTTGCGTACAAACAACGCCAAAAAAAAGGCCGAGAATCTACGCAAGTTGGTCCAGCGCCCTCCGGATTGCCTGGATCTGGCCGCGGTGCTCGGCCTCGTGTTGCTGGAGATGATGAAGCACCCACTCGGTAGTCACCAGACCGCTTTCGGTCTTGCGAGGTCGACGGAAGTCATCGTCGGTGACGACTCGAACGTCTTCGAGAAAGTGAGTCCTAACCACAACCAAACGGTGGAGGTGCTCGTCAAGGGTGACGGCCCGTACGGGGGTGAGCTGGTCGCCGTCAGTTCTCACATCATCCGGGAACACCTCCGACAGCCAATCGGGATAGTCCGAATTGAGAATGTCGGCGTACAACCAATCGGCTTCGATGGCAGCCAGGTGATAGAGAAGGGAGCCAATCGAGTTGTCGCCACCCGCCGGTACCTGGTCGATCAGATCGCCAGAGATCCCGTCGAGGGCCCGCAGGGTGCGGGCACGAGTGTCCTCCATCATCCAGAGCGCAGCCCCCAGGGCCGGCGGGAAGCCGTCGACCGGATGAACCAGAAGATCGGGTTCGCTCACCTGATGAAGACGTCGACAACCACGGCCGCGGACAGCAGCGCCAGGTAGTAGGTCGACCTCGTGAAGAGGACCATGGCCCGGCCGGGATCACGACGGACCGCCCAGGTCTCGGCAACGAACCAGCCTCCCAGACCGATCGACGACAACAGATAGAACCAGCCCATCCCGGCCACGGGAACGAGCAGGAGCGACGCCAACGTCGTCAGCCCGGCATAGAGCACCATCTGCCTGGTGGTGATTCCGACCCCGCGCACCACGGGAAGCATGGGCACACCCGCCGACTCGTAGTCCTTCTGATACCGCAGAGCGAGCGCCCAGAAGTGAGGTGGGGTCCAATAAAAAACCACGGCGAACAAGACCCAGGCCGGAAGAGCGAGCCGGCCCTGCACGGCCGCCCAGCCCACCAGTGCCGGTACGGCTCCGGCGGCGCCCCCGATGACAATGTTCTGGGCTGTGTTCCGCTTTAGCCAGCGCGTGTAGATCAGGACGTAGAAGCCGAGGGCAGCGGTTGCGGCAACGGCCGCCGTGACATTCACGAGCGCGGCCAACCACAAGAATCCGCCAGTTCCGAGAGCAGAGCCGAACCAGAGCGCCGCCCTCGGGCTGACTTGCTCACTAGGCAAGGGACGGCGGGCAGTGCGTCGCATCATCCCGTCGATGTCACGATCGAAATAGCAGTTGAGGGCGTTGGCGCCACCCGCCGAGAGGGTGCCGCCAATCAAAGTGGCGATTACCAGCCAGGTACCGGGCCAGCGCCCCGCCGCCAGGACCATGGCCGGCACCGTCGTCACCAGCAGCAACTCGATGATTCTCGGCTTGGTGAGAGCCACGTAGGCGGCCACCCGTCCTGGGCGCGTCCGACCGGACAGAGTCCCGGCGGAAGCGACGTTCATGGTGGGAGACTAACCCTCCCTCTGTATCCCTCGGCTCTGGTTATCTTCGCCACGTGCGTCGCTTCGCCATCGCCTTGGTCGCTGCTCTGCTGATCGGCTGCGGGCAGTCACAGGGCAATTTGGCTGAGGAGAACCTGGCAATCGTCGCCAGTTCGCCCGGAACGATCGGAACCGTCGGCGAGCAGCGGGTGCTGATCGGTCTGGTGAACCTGGGGACGAGCGAGTCCCTCGCCTCACCCGACCTCGAAGTCACGGCCATGTTTACCGGTCCAACTCAACAGGTAGCGGAGGTACCCGCAGAATTCCTGTGGACGATCGAAGATGTCCG
>JAICND010000018.1 GCA_025929005.1 Acidimicrobiia bacterium | reverse complement strand
TTTCCCACGACCAGGATCTGGTTGACGAGCTTGACGAGCTGGCCCGCGCCCACCGGTCCCACGTGAGTGATCAGGGCCGAGTAGGCCTCGAGGTAGGGGCGGGCCCGATCGAGTTGGGTCTGGTCGCCTCCGACCATGGTGGTCAGCGTGCCCCGGCTGGCGCCTTCAGGTCCTCCGCTTACGGGTGCGTCGAGCCAGTGACAACCTTGGCGTCGCACGGTCTCGTCGAGGGTCCTGGTGGCGGTCGGGCTGATGGTGGAATGATCGACGATCAACGTCCCCGGACGGAGGGCGGTTAGAAGTCCATCGGCGCCCAGCACGACACTCTCCACGTCGGGCGTGTCTGACACGCAGATCATGATGATGTCGGCAGCGGTCGCCAGGTCACGGAGACTTCGTGAAACCGTCGCGCCCTCGATTAGTCGAGCCTTCTCAGAGGTCCGGTTCCAGACGACGAGTCGATGGCCGGCGGCCACCAGATTGCGAGCCATCCCGGCTCCCATCGTTCCAATTCCGATGAATCCAAGCTGCTCGGGCATTAACTAGACCACGATATCGGGTAGCTTTCTGGTGTGACCGAACCCATCCCCGGCGGCCGACAGGCGCGCTGGCCCTGGGTACTGGCGGCGCTAGGTGTCGCCTTCCTCATCAGCATTGTCGGAATCGTCGTTGCCTTCCGTTCGCTGGTCGATCGCATCCCCACCCCGGATGATGTCGCGGCGGCGCTGGCACCAGAGCCGTATGAGAACGTCGGCCCCACCGTGGTGCAAAGCATCCGGTCCCTCGCCGATCTCACCACGGTCGAATACGTTGAGTACACGGTGATCGAAAAAGGCACCGACTCGGGAATCCTGGCGTGGGCGAGGGGCGATAGCCTCACCCTGTTGGCGGTGGCCCGGATCGGTGCCGGGGTCGACCTCTCGGCGATCACGGCCGACTCCTTTGATGTCAATCACGAGACCGGGGTGGTCACGGTGCGTCTTCCCAGCCCCGAGATCCAGTACATCGCCGTCGACAACGGTGCCACTCAGGTAATCGACCGCACGACCGGCCTTTTCACCAAGGGCGATCCCCGTCTGGAGACCGACGCCCGCCAGGTCGCCGAGACCGTGTTGCTGCAACAGGCAGAATCGGCGGGCATTCTCGAGGAGGCTGAAGAGAATGCGGTGGCCGCCTTGACCAATTTCCTACTCGGACTCGGCTACACCCAGGTCGAGATCATCACCACCGAGCTTCCTGCGTAGAACGCCGCCGAAAACTGCGGCGTTTCTACGCAAGAACGGACTCCACGACCACCAGAGTTTGGCCGGCTTCGACCTGGTCGCCAGTGGCGGTTTGGACCGACGTGACGGTTCCGGAGTGGGGGGAACGCAGCGTGTGCTCCATCTTCATCGCCTCCATCACCACCAGTACCTGGCCCTCGTCGACGCTGTCGCCTTCTATCACTTCAACCTTGACGACCTTGCCAGGCATGGGTGCGTGGAGAGACCCGCGGTCGTGGTTAGTCGTCACCGATGGAAAACGGGGCCGCTCGATGAGGCGCACATACCCGCCGGGGCCGTCAATGTGGTGGATCTCGCCCACCCGGTGGACGTCGAACCAGCGGAGGTGTGTTGCCACGACCAGTCCCACCCTCTCGGCAGTGAGGTCAAGAACGGCCGCACCCTGTAGGGGGTGGTGGTCGACCTCCACCTTCAAACCGCTCCTCACCTCGAAGCGATATCCGACGGTGATCTCGCCAAAGGGACCCTCAAAGGCGACTTCCTGTAGCTGTGACGGGCTGTTGCGCCACCCGGAAGGAGCGACTGATTGCACGATGGACTGCGACCGTCGGTCCGCCTGGGCGGCGAGAGCCGCCGCCACTGCCGCCAGTTTCGTCTCAGCCGGGTCGAGCAGCGGGCCTCCGAGGGCAACGGGATCGTGTCGTTCCAGGAAGTGAGTGTCGGTATGGCCGGCAAGGAACTCGGGGTGACGTAAGACCCGAACCAACAACTCGCGGTTGGTGGTCACCCCATGGAGTTGGGCACCCTCCAACGCATCGGCGAGAATCGCGGCCGCGGTCGCCCGGTCGTCGGCCCAGGCCACCACCTTGGCGATCATGGGGTCGTAGTAGATCGGTACAGGCGATCGGTCCTCCACTCCGCTCTCGACTCTCACGCCGGGATGGTCGATGCGAAACCGATCGATCGTTCCCGAGGCCGGCAGATAGCCCTGGCGAGGGTCCTCCGCATACAGGCGGGCTTCAATGGCATGGCCCACCATCTCGGGCTGAAGAGCCTCCCCGGGGAGGGGCAGACCGTCGGCGACCAGAAGCTGGAGGTGGACGAGATCCAGGGTCGTTATCTCCTCGGTAACGGGATGCTCAACCTGCAGGCGAGTGTTCATCTCCAGGAAGTAGAAGTCCTCGCCGTCGAAGACAAACTCGACCGTGCCTGCTCCCCGGTAGTCGACAGCGCGGGCAACCGCGATGGCCGCGGCGCTCATGCGCTCGCGGGTCGCCTGATCGATGGCCGGCGAAGGGGCCTCTTCGATGATCTTCTGGTGCCGCCGCTGAATCGAGCACTCCCTCTCGAAGAGAGCAACCACATTCCCGTGGTTGTCCCCGAAGACCTGGATCTCAATGTGCCGGGGAGCCTCGAGATAACGCTCGAGGAAGACGGTGTCATCGCCGAACGCGGACGCCGCCTCTCGCTGTGATGCCTCAACGGCGTCAGCCAGACCTTGTTCGACCGCAACGATGCGCATGCCCTTGCCACCGCCCCCGGCCGAAGCTTTCACCAGCACGGGCCACCCGATCCGCTGAGCAGCTCCGAGGATCTCGGAAGTCTGCAAACCCGTCAGGTCCACCGAAGGGAGGACCGGAACCCCCGCCGCTCGCGCCCTCTCGATGGCGGCGAGCTTGGAGCCCATCAGTTCGATGCTTTCAGGTGAGGGGCCGACCCAGATCAATCCTGCCTTGATGACCGCACGGGCGAAGTCGGCGTTCTCCGCCAGAAATCCATAGCCCGGATGCACGGCATCGGCGCCGGCCCGGCGGGCCGCCTCGACGATGGCGTCGATGCGAAGGTACGAGTCGACGGGGCTGGCACCGCCCAGCGCCATCGCCTCGTCGGCACGTCTGACGTGGACGGAGTCCCGATCAGCGTCGGAGAAGATCGCAACTGTTTTGATCCCCACGCGCCGACAGGTTCGGAAAACCCGACACGCGATTTCCCCCCGATTGGCCACGAGAACCTTGCTGATCACGGCGCAAGCGAGGCTAGCCCGGGTATTACGGCCTGAGCCTACGATGACCATTCACTCACGGAGGAGAAGCCAATGGCAGCAACGTCAACGATGCTCCCTTTAGGAACGGAATTACCGGCTTTCAAATTGACCGACGTCCGCTCCGGCGACGTCATGTCAGCGGAAGACTTCACCCAATCGGCCATGGTCGTGATGTTCATCTGTAACCACTGCCCTTACGTGAAGCTCATCCAGCAAGGCCTTGTGAGCTTTGGGAAAGACTATGCGTCGAAGCCCGTCGACATCGTGGGGATTGCTTCCAACGACGCCACCGCCTACCCCGAGGATGGACCCGAGGACCTCGCCAGGGTGGCCGATGCCCTGGGGTATGCCTTCCCGATTCTGTACGACGAGAGCCAGGAGGTAGCGCGCTCCTTCACGGCAGCCTGCACACCCGACTTCTTTGTCTTCGACAGCGACCGTCGACTCGCCTATCGGGGTCAGTTCGATGGGGCCCGCCCGGGCAACGGAGTTGAAGTGACCGGCGAGAGCCTGCGGGCAGCGGTGGACGCTCTAATCGGAGGCAAGACCGTACCTGCTGAACAGCGTCCCTCGATGGGCTGCTCGATCAAGTGGAAAGCTGGCGGCATGACAATCGGGCGCGGCCCGGGCTGAGCTTTCCCCACCCGTTCTTGCGTAGAAATGCCGTCGAAAACGACGGCATTTCTACGCAAGAAGCAATCGGAAGTGTCACATTCGGAACACGCCGAAATCCGAGGTGCCTTGAACCGGGCCGGAATGCACCGCAGAGAGGGCGATCCCCATGACTGTGCGGGTGTCGCGTGGGTCGATGAGACCGTCGTCGCGGATTCGAGCGGTTGAGAAGTACGCCTGCTCCTCGTGCTCTATCTGGGCTTCGATCAACGCCCGGCGCTGCTGGTCCGCTTCGTCATCAAAGGCACGTCCTTGCTCGTCGGCCGACTGGCGGGCGATGATTGAGAGCACCCCTGCCAGTTGTTTCGGACCCATGACGGCCACTTTGTGGTTGGGCCAGCCGAAAACGAAACGGGGGTTGTACGA
Source organism: Acidimicrobiia bacterium (assembly GCA_025929005.1). Classification (GTDB taxonomy): domain Bacteria; phylum Actinomycetota; class Acidimicrobiia; order Spongiisociales; family ZC4RG35; genus JAICND01. The sequence continues at coordinate 5,798 of JAICND010000018.1, read as the reverse complement.
ACGGCCCGACATCCCATAGTTTCCAGCGCCATATGACACTCCTGCCATCAACGCCAGATGAGGTACCGTCGAATTGGCAACGGCGTTGATCATCTTGGCGCCGTCTTTGATGATCCCCCGCTGCTCGTAGGTCTTCCCGACCATGTAGCCGGTGGTGTTGTGGACGAACAGGATGGGCTGGTCGTAGCGGTTGCACAATTGGATGAACTCGGTCGCTTTCTGTGCTTCCTCAGAGAAGATCACCCCTTGTTGGTTGGCGACCACGCCGATGGGGAATCCGTGAATCGATCCCCAGCCCGTCACCATCGATGGGCCGTACACCGCCTTGTACTCCTCAAAGCGCGACCCGTCGAGCACCCGGGCCAGCACTTCGCGGGTGTCGAACGGAACCCGCAGGTCCTGGGGGATAATGCCAAGCAGATCCTCAGGGTCGTGGACCGGTTCGTCGGCGGGCATGGTCGGGCCGTATCCCGCTTTCCGCCAGTTGAGATGAGCGACGATCTCGCGACCGATGCGGAGGGCATCGAGTTCATCAAACGCGAAGTAATCCGAGAGCCCGGAGACTCGCGAGTGCATTTCTGCCCCACCGAGCTCTTCGTCCGAGGACTCTTCCCCGGTGGCCATCTTCACCAGGGGAGGACCCCCGAGAAACACCTTCGCACGTTCCTTGACCATCACCGAGTAGTCGCACATGGCTGGCACGTAAGCGCCGCCAGCCGTCGAGTTCCCAAACACCAAGGCGATGGTGGGGATGCCCAGCCTCGACAGCTGGGTGAGGTTGCGGAACCACTTGCCGCCCGTGATGAAGACTTCGGCCTGGTCGGGGAGGTCGGCGCCACCCGACTCGACCAAGTTGACGAGGGGCAGCCGGTTCTCGCGGGAGATGTCCTGTGCTCTCAGTGTCTTGGCTAGCGAGTAGCGATTCGAGGAGCCGGCCTGACTAGTGGGGTCATTCGCAGAAATGACGCACTCGACCCCGCTGATCACCCCAATGCCTGTGACGGCGTTGGCTCCGAGGTTCTTGTCGGTCCCCCAAGCCGCCAGGGTGGATAGCTCGAGGAAGGGGCTGTCTCGATCGACGAGCGTTTCGATCCGCTGCCGCACCAACAGCTTGCCCCGGCTCACGTGACGATCGATGTACTTCTGGCCCCCTCCCATCCGAGCTTCCGACTGCAGTTTCTCGAACTCCTCGAGCCGATCGAGCATCGCCTGACGGTTGGTCTGGAATTCGGGTGACCGACGATCGACCTGTGAGTGAAGGGGTCTCATCTCCTGAGTGAGGCTAGTGAAGATGGGTCGGGCGACCCTCAACAGGCGGGAATGACGGACCGAATGAAACCCTTGTTGGGGGAGCTGCGTCTAAGGGCTAAGGAGCTGTCGTGTTTACTCGGGATCGACACATCGAATTCTCCCACTTGCTGCCTTTCGCTCCGGTGGTTCTGCTGGCCCTCTGGGTCCTGTTCCGCGCGGTCTGACAGCCCTCTGGCGATCCCACAAATAGAGGTAGGCCGGTAGGGTGCAATTGTGCCCAACCCCGACTCTTTGCCCTGGACGGGTGATCCCGAAGCGGACCGACTTCTGGCCCACGACCCCCTGGCTCTCCTGACCGGGATGCTGCTCGACCAGCAATTCCCGATGGAGCGCGCCTTCTATGGTCCTTACCTCCTTCAGCAGCGTCTCGGCGAGCCCCTCGATGCCGCCACGATCGCGAATTACGACCCGGCCCGACTTGAGGAGATCTTCAAAGGCCCGCCGGCGATCCACCGGTTCCCCGGAGCCATGGCCAAGCGCACCCAGGAACTGTGCCGTTTTTTGGTCGAGAACCACGGCGCCGACGCCGCTCGACTTTGGGGTGAGGCCACTTCCGGCGAGGACCTTCTGGCCCGCCTCCTGGCGCTTCCCGGTTTTGGCAAGGCCAAGGCGCGCATCTTTGTCGGGGTCCTGGGCAAAAGGATCGGGGTTCAGCCTCCCGGGTGGGAGGCGGTGGCCGCTGACTGGCCGTCGATTGCCGATGTGGCGAACTGGGAGGATGTGGTGACTCTTCGCCAGCAAAAACGGGAGATGAAAGCCGCCAAACGGGGCTGATAAGGCTCAACTAGAGCCACCCCCTGCCGATACAAGTACACCGCAGGAATGGGGGAAGGATCAATGATGCTGTCTGGGAACCTGAGCAATTGGCCGGTTACCGACCTGTTGCAGATCATGAGGGTGACTCAGAAGACGGGGGCCCTTCGGATCGACGGCTCCCGACCTGGGGTAATCCACTTCGTCAACGGGCAGATCGCCGGGGCAGCGGTCGCAGGTCAAAAGCCCCCAACCACGGTCGAGGAAGCCCGTCGGCTCACCATCGACGCCCTCCATGTCCTGGTGAACAACTCGGACGGGTCGTTCCTGGTCGCCGACCCCGAAGTAGCCGAGAACTCGGCTCGCTGGGAAGTGATAGAGATCATGACCGAGGTCGATCGGCTTCGGATGATCGAAGCGGAAATCCGGCGCGAGGGAATCAACGAATCGACCCCACTCCGCCTCATCTCCGGCGCACCCGCGCCTGTCACACTCCACGCAGACGATTGGGAGGCCATCGTTGCCCTGGTGCCTGCATTTAGCGTGACGACCCTCGAACAGGACTTGGGTCGCAGCAAGGCCTTGCAGGTGGCCGCCACGCTGATAGGCAGAGGACTCGCCGTCACCAACGAGATCTCGATTCCGATCGAACCGGAACACCTCCAGGTTTCGGTCTCTGTGACGGATCCGCCCGTGCTTGATTGGCTCAGCGAACATCCTGCCGAGGGCGCCGTTGATTTGAGCACCGACATTCCCACTTCCCCTCGAGCCAACGGTCACGAAGACGAAGTCGACGAAGTGACCGCCGGGCGCCGCTCGTTGCGTTCGGTGGTTGCATCACCGGGAACAACCCTCGTCTCCGGCGTACTCGACGACATGAGGAAGCTCCGCACCAACGGATAGTCCGGATCGGTAACGTTCCGGCGTGGACAACGGATTCAGCGGGCTACGACCTCTGGTGATAGGTATTGGGGGAGGGTCTGGATCCGGCAAGACGACGATTGCCCAGGCTGTCGTGTCAGGGCTGTCGGGTGTGGCGCTGATCCAGCACGACTCCTATTACCGGCATCAGCCTCACCTGAGCTTCTTCGACCGCACCCGCGTCAACTACGACCATCCGGACGCCCTCGAAACAGAGTTGCTCATCAAACACCTGCAGGCTCTGAAAGCAGGCGAGACAATCGCTCGTCCGACCTACGACTTCACCCTCCACCTTCGCGCCGACGAAACCGAACCGGTCGATCCCGCCCCGGTGCTGATCGTGGACGGCATTCTCGTGCTGGCCGACGTTGATCTTCGCGCCGAATTCGACCTGAAGATCTACGTCGACACCGATCCTGACATCAGACTCGCTCGCCGGCTCCGTCGGGACATGGACGAGAGAGGACGCAGCCCCGCCTCGGTGATCGACCAGTACTTGACCACGGTCCGGCCCATGCACCTTGAGTTCGTCGAGCCCTCTAAGCGGTACGCAGATCTGATAATCCCAGAGGGTTACAACCCCCGGGCAGTGGCCACAGTTGTTGAGATGATCAGAGCCCAATCGGGCTCTCTGGGCCCCTCCATATACTCGCCGTCATGACTCTGCGCCCCTCTGTGGCGGTGATCGGCGTCGGCGCGATGGGGCAGGCACTCGTTTTGGGGCTGCTGCGAGCTGGGTGGGAACCGTCTGACCTTTCGTTATGTGTGCGCCGACCGGGTCGACTCGAAGACCTGGCCAGGCTGACGGCCGCCAGCGTGGGACTCGATCCCCGGGCCGCTGTCGAGGGTAAGGAAGTCGTAGTGATCTCCGTCAAACCACGCGATATTGGACCGCTCCTCGCCAGCCTGGCGGGTTCGATCAATCGTGATCAGCTCGTTCTCACCTTTGCGGCAGGTGTGCCCACCGGTGTATTCGAGTCCCAGCTAGACGGCGTTCCGGTGGTGAGGGCGATGCCGAACACCCCGGCTCTGGTAGGTCAGGCCGTGACCGCGATGGCAGCGGGCCTTCACACGCATCCGGTGCATCTCGAGAAGGCCAGGGCGGTTCTGGGAGCCGTCGGAGACGTGCAACTCCTTGACGAGAGCCTCCTCGATGCCGTGACCGCGGTGTCGGGTACGGGACCCGCCTACGTCTTCTTATTGGCCGAAGCTCTGACCGAAGCCGCGATCCGTGAAGGTCTGCCCCGTGACGTCGCCGAGACGTTTGTTAACCAGACCGTCCGCGGGGCCGGTCATCTGCTCACCGATACCCCCCTCAGCCCTTCCGAGCTGAGGGCTCAGGTGACATCCCCCGGGGGTACCACGGCGGCCGCCGTCCACATCCTGGAGGAGCGAGGTTTCCGAGCGCTGGTCGAAGATGCGGTGCGCGCAGCCGCACAGCGAGCCCGGGAACTCGGCGCCGGGTGAGCATTTTTGGGCGAACGGTGGTGGGTCTCGCCGATTCCGCCCCCATCACTCGCCTGATCACCGGGACCGCGGCAGGAAGAGCTCTCGCTCACCGTTTCGTGGCGGGTGACACGCTGGATCAAGCGATCGCAGCAGCTAAAGCCCTCAACCGGGAAGGACTACTGGTTTCCCTCGATCTTCTGGGCGAAGAGGTGACCGAGCCCGCCGCCGTGGAAGCTGCCATGGCGGGGTACGAAGCTTGTCTCTCTCGGATCGCTCAGGACCGTGTTGCCGGGAACATTTCGATAAAGCTCACTCAACTCGGTTTGGCGTTCGATAAATCCCTGGCGGCCGCGGGTCTGGACAGATTGGCGCGCCTGGCAAGCGCCCACGACCTCACCGTCACTATTGACATGGAGGGCTCGAGGTTCACCGACGCCACTGTGACCTTGTATGAAAACGCCCAACGATTTCACCACAACCTGGGAGTCGCGCTGCAGGCATACCTATTTCGGAGCCCGGACGATGTCCGGCGGCTGGCTCCCTTGGGGGGTCACATCCGCCTCTGTAAAGGGGCTTATATGGAACCCCCCGATGTGGCCTATACCGCCAGACATGATGTGGACGCGGCGTTTGCGCGGCTTCTTGAGTTGTTGATGCCCGACCCCCTGGTGCGCCCCGCCATTGCCACTCACGACGAACGTCTCATCGAGCTCACTCGTCAGCTGGGCAAGCGTCGGCAGGGTGCCTTCGAGTTCCAGATGCTCTACGGGATTCGGCCGGCGCTGCAAAAGCAACTGGTGGCAGCGGGTCACAAGGTGCGCGTGTATGTCCCCTACGGGTCAGCCTGGTATCCCTATCTGGTCCGCCGTCTCGCCGAACGTCCAGCCAACCTGGGGTTCTTCATGCGGGCATTGCTTTCCCGGTGACACCTGTACCGTGCCGGTCATGGACTTCACCCTCAGGGATCACGATGGCCGACCGGTCTCGCGTTCGGACTTCTCGGGCAAGCGTCTGGTCGTCTTCTTCTATCCGGCGGCGATGACCCCGGGATGCACGGCCGAGGCCTGCGACTTTCGGGATCGGTATGAAGACTTACAGGCGGGCGGTTTCGAACTGGTCGGCGTCAGCCCCGACAAACCCGAACGGAATGCCAAGTTTCGCGAAAAGGAAGGTTTGCCTTTTCCGCTCCTCTCAGATGAAGACCACAAGGTTGCAGAAGCCTTTGGAGCGTGGGGCAAGAAGATGATGTACGGGAAAGAGTCGGTCGGATTGATTCGTTCGACCTTTGTTCTCGGCCCAGATGGGGAGATCGAGCGCGAGTACCGCAACGTCAAAGCTCAAGGCCACGTCGCCCGGGTTACGGC
>JAICND010000546.1 GCA_025929005.1 Acidimicrobiia bacterium | reverse complement strand
CCTCAACGAGACGATGAACCGAAGCGTCGATTTGCTTGACGGTGGCCGCGGTCATGCGCAGGACTGGATCACCGAATGTACGGATGGGGTAGATGGGCATGCAAAGACGTGAGGTTTTGGCGACAGAGGTAAGTCCAAACGGTAACCGCCCCACTCGCGTCTTAGAGTTCCAGGGGGTCGCTGTCGATCCGCACCGTTGCGCCCGCGTCCCGCCACTTCTGGACGAGGGGCCGCAGGTTGTGGCGAAAGGCCGTCAGGTCTCTCGCCTGGATCAACCAGCGACGACCCCCATCACGTCGGGGCGCCGGCCCCAGCACCATCGCCCGATCGGCCGCCTTCTCAAGCGCGGCGTCGACCCCGGTCGGGATGGTTCCTCGCATCTCGAGGACGATCAGGTCGACACTGGGCGGAAATCCCATCCTTTTTCTCTCGTCCAATTCCTGGTTGAGAAAAGTCATCGGGTCGCCTCTCCGCAGGGCTTCGATCACAGGGTGGGCAGGAACGCCGGTCTGCACCATCGCCCGGTGGCCGCTCCCGCTGGCCACCCGCCCGGCGAGCCGGGCCAGAACGCGAAGAGCCTCTTCGGCCGCCCGAAAATGACTACCGAGGATTAGGCCATCAGCATCGACCGCTACCGCCAGACCCACCGGTGGCAGGGAGGCGAGGTCGGCTTCTGAGCCAACCATGACCGGAGCGACGGTGGGAGCGGGTTCGACGGTCAACCCGCCTGCCCGTTTTAGCTCCTCGAGCACACGGCCAACGCCTGCTCCCATCGGAATGAACCGGTCGTGTCCGCAATTGGTGCATGGTCCCAGCTGGTACCCGCAACGCGGACACAACGGATCGTTTTCGGGCCGGGAGCCGCAGTTGGGACAACGGCGGATGACGCGGCACTTCTCGCACGTCATGGCCGGGGCGTATCCCCTTCGATGGGCAAACACGAAGACGGAATCCCCGGCAGCGGACACGGCCCGGATGGCAGCCAGGGCCTGGTGGCTGATAACACCCGGCAAGGGTGGTTGTGAGTTGCGGTCGACTATTTCGACGGCGGGCCAGGCCCTGCGTGTGGACCGGAGAACGGTTGCCCCGGCGGCCAGAGTCTCCAGCGAGGGCGTTGGTCCGACAAAGGCGAGGGTGTGCCGGGCCAGTTGGGCGCGGGTTCGGAGGAGGTCTCTGGCATGAATGGTCGGCGTCTGTCGATCTTTCATCGCCCGCCGGCCTTCCTCGACAACGATGGCCAGACCGGGCTTACCCACTCGCCAGCCTGCCACTCTGGGCGTGCCAACCAGCACGCGTCCGCCAGTCTGTGAGCCACCCCAGGCGTTGGTGTTTTCGGCGTCCGTTTGATCCGGCGACACGACGAGGGTCCGGTCGGGCCCGACTGCGGCGACGACGGCCTCCTTGATGGTGAGGGCCTCGTCTGCGGTCGCCGCCACGATCATGAGAGTCTGGCCCGATGAGCAGATAGGTTCCGCCACCGCGCCAACCCACCCGAGGTTGGTCCAGCGTTCGATTAGGGCCACCGGGGGACTG
>JAICND010000239.1 GCA_025929005.1 Acidimicrobiia bacterium | reverse complement strand
CGGTTTCGCCGTGTTGCGGTATCGGCTTTATGACATCGACCTCGTGATCAATCGGACTGTCCTGTTCGGGTTGTTGGCGGCGTTTATCACTGCTGTGTACTCCATGATCGTCGTCGGTCTCAGCGCAGTTGGCACCCAGGGCGAGCTGGTCCCATCGATAGTGGCAACGGCCGTGATCGCTTTGGCATTTGAACCCGTCCGATTGCGGGCCCAGCGCTGGGCAGACAGGGTCGCCTATGGCAAGCGGGCCTCTCCATACGAGGTGTTGTCCGACCTGACCCACCGGCTCGCCAGCACCGAATCCGCCCAGGGCCTGCTTGACCGGATTGCGCGTCGACTGGCAGACGCAACCGGAGCAGAGCGAGCCGGTGTATGGGTCTGGAGCGATGGTCGTTTGATGCTGGCGGGTCAGTGGCCGGGGGGACGGGAGGCTGCCTCGGTGAGCCGAGTCGAGGACCTCCCTGGTGCCGCAGTTGAGATTGCCGCCGATGAAGTGCGGCTTGGGGCGCTCACCGTCGAAAAGCGCCGTGGTGAGGCAGTCACCCCGACTGAGATCCGTCTGATTCATGACTTGGCCGGTTCCTCGGCGCCGGTGCTACAGAATCTGAGTCTTCAGGCGGACCTGGAGGCGAGCGCCGAGGAGCTGGAGGCCTCTCGCAGGCGTCTGTTCGATGTGCAGGTTCTGGAGAGGCGGCGGCTGGAGCGGGATCTTGACGAGGGTGCTCAACAACTGGTGGTTTCGCTCAAGGTGAAGCTGAATGTGGCGTTCCGGTTGGCGCGGATGGAGGGGGTGGAGCGGCTGGCAGCCATGCTGGAAGGGATGGATCACGATGCTCGTGCTGCCATCACCCAGATCCGGTCGCTGGCTCGAGGTCTCTATCCGCAACTGCTTGAAGAAGAGGGATTGGTGACGGCGGTGCGCTCGCTCTCTGAGGATGCCGCGGTGCAGGTTGAGGTGGATGCAGGAGATGTCGGACGAATGCCAACCGAGCTGGAAGCGGCTGTCTTTTTCTGCATTTCGGAGGCGATCACCAATGCCGCCAAGCACGCTCCCGGGGGGGTCGTCAATGTGACGATCGAGCAGCAGGATGGCCATCTTGTGTTTTCGGTGCAGGATCATGGTCCGGGCTTCGATCTTGCCACTGTCAGGGCAGGCTCGGGGCTTCGCAACATGGCCGATCGCCTCGAAGCCCACGGCGGCCGCATCGCTATCAACTCCCACCCAGGTCAAGGCACGACGATCAACGGAACCGTCCCGATCCCAAGCCTGGTTCCGGCATGATCGGTCGGGTGGTCCTCTGGATGCTGGTGCTGGTGGTGACGGCCGCAGGCGTCGTGTCGGCCATGGTGTTGTCGCCCGACGATGTTCCCTGGATGGTCGCTCCTGCCGTTGGCTCGCTGCTGGGTGCGTTGATCGTCACCCGGGCCCCGGGCAACGTCATCGGTCGGTTGATGATCGCTTTCGGGGCTTCAACGCTTCTCAGCGGCACCTCTCTGTCCTGGATTGACGATATGTCCTCGGAGGCTGCCGCGTGGACAGATGCGATTGGCAATGCCATTAACACGGCCGGCGTCCAGGTGCTTGCGCTGATCATGTTGCGCTTCCCGGACGGTCGCCCCGCCAGCCTTCGCTGGCGATGGGCCGAGTGGGTGGTGGTGGGGGCGATGGTGACAGGAGCAGGGGCGGCTCTCTTGAACGGTGGTTGGGGTGGTGACGTGACTCAGGCGTATGTCCCGAGCCCGTTGCGGGCCGTTTCCACTCCCTTCGGCGACATCGTCGCCACCGCTTTCTATGGCCTCATGGTGGTGGGTATGGCGGCAGGGGCGACTTCCCTTTTCTTCCGGTACCGTCGGGCGGGGGGCGAGCAACGGCATCAACTCAAATGGCTTGTGTATGCCGCATCCCTCCTCGTAACGGCATTGCTCGCTGTAAACGTCAACCCCTCAGCCGGTTGGGAGGTCTGGGTGGTAGGAGGCTCCTTCACCCTCATCCCAATAGCGGTCGGAGTAGCAGTGCTTCGCTACCGCCTGTACGACATCGATGTCGTCATTAATCGAACTGTTCTGTTCGTGCTGCTGGCTGGCTTCATCACGATCGTGTACGCCATTGTGACAGTGGGACTGGCCACACTCGGTTTCGCCGATGATTTGGGGTCGTTCGTCGTTGCCACCGCCTTGATCGCGCTCGTTTTCGAACCGGTGAGGCTACGAGCCCAACGCTGGGCCGACCGGCTTGCGTACGGCAACCGCGCAACTCCCTACGAAGTGTTGTCCGACTTGACCCAACGCCTCACGACCACAGAATCCGCCCAGGGTTTGCTGGACAGGACCGCCCGGCGCCTGGCCGACGGCACTGGAGCCGAAAGAGCGGGGGTATGGGTGACCGCCGACGGCCGCTTCTTATTAGCCGGCCGCTGGCCGGTAGAGGTGGAAGTCACCGCAGTTGAACGCTTCGACGACCTTCCAGGCACGGCGGTTGCGATCGAGTCTAAGGGCGAAACCCTCGGAGCCCTGACGGTGGAGAAGCGCCGCGGCGAAACCTCAACTCCTACAGAGACCCGCCTTATCCACGACCTGGCGGGTTCCTCTGCCTCCGTTCTGCGCAACCTTGGTTTGCAGGCCGAGCTCGAGTCAAGGGCCGAAGAGCTGGCAGCTTCGCGCCGTCGACTGGTCGACGTCCAGGACTTCGAGCGGCGTCGTCTCGAACGCGATCTCGATGAGGGTGCCCAACAGCTGGTCGTGTCGCTCAAAGTGAAGCTCAACGTCGCTGCCCGTCTTGCCCGCATGGAGGGAGTAGTGCCTCTGGCGGTGATGCTGGAGGCCATGGATCAGGAAGCCCGCGAAGCGATCACTCAGATCCGCTCCTTAGCCCGAGGTCTCTACCCGCAGATCCTGGAGGCAGAAGGTGTAGTAGCGGCGGTCCGCTCAATTGCAGAGTTCGCCCCGGTGCCGGTCGAGGTCGAAGCCGTCGATATCGGGCGCCTGCCAGCCGAGCTAGAAGCGACGGTCTTCTTCTGCATTTCGGAGGCGATCACCAACGCCGCCAAACATGCACCCGGGCGTCAGGTCTTCGTCAACCTCAGCCGGTCCAACGGGGATCTCCTCTTCTCGGTTCGGGATCAGGGAGAGGGGTTCGACCGGACCACCATCAAGGCTGGCTCGGGACTCCGCAACATGTCCGACCGGCTCGATGCCGTCGGAGGTGTCATCGAAATTGACTCGGCCCCGGGTCGAGGCACTCGGATCAGCGGCCGGGTCCCCCTGGGCGACCGATCATTGATCGAGGTTGGTTAGGGCATCGGGATCGAAGTCAGACTTTGAGATAAAGGCGACGGCCCCTGCTTCCAAGGCCCGCTGTTCGTATTCGGCCGCTTCGTAGGTCGACATGATGATGACCTTGGCGGTCGGAAGCCGGCTGACTATCTGCCGGGTGGCCTCAAGTCCGTCGATACCCGGAAGATTGATGTCCATCAGGACCAGGTCGGGCCTCATCTCCTCCGCGAATTGAACAGCCTGTTCACCGGTAGCGGCCTCACCAACGACTTCGAAGCCGTCTGCCAATTCCACGACCATGCGCGAAGCCGATCGGAACGGTTCCTGATCGTCGACGATGAGCACTCGCTTCATGCAGGACACATCATTCCATGGACTCGGCCAGATAGACCAAGACTGCGAGAACTCTGCGGTTGGTGT
>JAICND010000199.1 GCA_025929005.1 Acidimicrobiia bacterium | reverse complement strand
TCGTCCGTAAATCCTCCGCAGGGGGGACCGTCGAAGAGCACAAGACAGTGCGGGTGAAGGGGCAGAAGGTCGAGGTCCGAAGGGTCGAGGCTCTCGCCCCCAGCAAGCCCAAGAAGGACACCAGCCGGCGGTCGTCGAACAAGAAGGCGACCAGAGAGAAGAGCACGGGTGGTGCTTCAGGTGGCCGGAACGGTCTCTCCACTTCCCGGACCCGATCCCGGAGACCCGCCGATGAAGAGATAATCGTCCCCAACGAGTCGGCGCGGAAGCAGATGCTGGTCAGCGCCAACCAATCGCAAACTCAGATCGTCATCCTCGAAGGCCCGGTACTGGTCGAGCATTACGTGGCGAGGGAGGACAGCAACTCCGTAGCGGGGAACATCTACCTGGCGATCGCTCGGAACGTGCTCCCGGGCATGGAAGCCGCCTTCCTCGACTTCGGCGCCTCCAAGAATGGCGTTCTCTACGCCTCTGACGTTTCCTCCGGTAGCCGAAGAAACGGTGGGCGGAACGGGAAACGCATCGAAGACGTCCTCAAGGAAGGGGACAAGGTCCTCGTCCAGGTGACCAAGGACGCGATGGGTGCCAAAGGTGCCCGGCTCACAGGCATGCCCTCCTTGCCAGGTCGCTACCTAGTCCTCGTCCCGGACTCTGACAGCGTCGGCATCAGCAGACGACTACCCGACATCGACCGCAACCGTCTCCGCGACGTGATAAACCAGGTCCGTCCCGACGGTTTCGGGGTGATCGTGCGTACCGCGGCGCTCCATGCATCACCCGAGGAGTTGGCGGCGGACATCTCACGTCTCACCAAGCAATGGGCTGCCATCAACGACGAAGCGGCGAAAGGCCAGGCTCCGAGTCTGATCCATCGCGAGCCGGAGCTGTTGATCAAGGTGATCAGGGAGCACTTCACGGCGGACTTCCGCAAGCTCCTGATCGATGACAAGTCGTCCTACGACACTGTGATCAACTATCTCCAGTCGACCGCACCGGACCTGGTCAGCAAGGTGCAGCTCTACGAGGACGAGATCGGGCTCTTCGACCGTTACCACGTCGACGATCAGCTGAAGAAGGCTCTCGATCGTAAGGTCTTCCTGCCGTCCGGCGGTCACCTGGTGATCGACCGCACCGAAGCGCTGACGGTCATCGATGTCAACACCGGAAAGTTCGTGGGCTCGAGCACTCTCGAGGACACTGTTCTTCAGAACAACCTCGAGGCGGCCGAGGAGATCGGCCGACAGCTTCGACTTCGCGACATCGGTGGAATCATCGTGATCGACTTCATCGATATGGAGACCATCGAAAACCAGCAGAAAGTACTGCGAAGGCTCAAGGAAACTCTGGCCAAGGACAAGACCAGGACCCAGGTGTTCGAAGTCTCTCATCTGGGTTTGGTCGAAATGACCAGGAAGAACGTCTCAGCCGGTCTACTCGAGCAGTTCTCTCACAAGTGCGAGCACTGTGCAGGTCGCGGAGTGATCATCGACGAGACAATCGTATTGACGCCTACTCCTGCCGAGGCGGCCGCCGCAGAGATCGAGGTCTGATTAGCCGGCTTTTGCCCAGCATCTGGGATTAGTTACCATTCACCCAGGATTACTCCCCCTTCTCAGAGAGGTTTCCCATGTACGCCATCATCCGCGCCGGTGGCAAACAAGCAAAGGTCAAGTCAGGCGATGTGCTCGAGATCGAGCGCGTCAAGACCGACGACGGAGAGCTTGTTTTCGAGCCGCTCCTGGTCGTTGACGACGACGGGAATGCTCTCTCCGACAAGACCGCCTTGGGAAAGGCCAAGGTGAAGGCCAAGGTTCTTGGTGAGACCGCCGGTGACAAGATCGACATCTTCAAATACAAGAACAAGTCCGGCTACCGCCGCCGGCAGGGTCATCGTCAGAAGTACACGCGAATCGAGATCACCGGGATCGAGATCCCCGGCGCATCCAAGAAGAAGGCCGCGGTCAAGCCCGCCAAAGCAGCAGCCTCGGAAGAGGAGTAGAGATGTCAAAGACCAAAGCAGGGGGTTCCTCCAAGAACGGCCGCGACTCAGCGGCGCAGCGTCTCGGGCCCAAGGTGTTCGACGGTGAGTTCGTGAACGCCGGCGCCATCCTGGTCCGTCAGCGAGGCACTCGCATTCATCCCGGCGACAACGTCTCTCGTGGCACCGACGACACCCTGTTCGCCACCGCGGCTGGCACCGTCAAGTACGCGGTCCGGCACAAGCGGCGACTCGTCTCCGTCATCGACGAGGCGTAGCCCCGCCATCCCAGTCAGTTCCGGTCATGTTCGTTGACCGGGTTCGAGTCAGCCTTCGCGCCGGCAACGGCGGTGCGGGGGTTGCTTCGTTTGTGAAGGCGAGGGGGAAGCCGAAAGGCAGACCGACCGGAGGCAACGGAGGTCCTGGTGGCTCGGTCATCCTCCGTGCCGACCCTTCGGGTGCGACACTGCTCAGATATCAGCGGAACCCTCACCACGCGGCCGGTCATGGAACTCACGGAGAAGGCGACCTCCGACACGGCAGGGCCGGAGAGGATCTGGTGCTTGCTGTCCCGCTCGGCACGGTGGTACGTGACGAGTCGGACACCCTCGTCGCAGATCTGGTCGCCGAAGGTCAGGAGCTCATTGCTGTCCGGGGTGGGCGAGGCGGTTTGGGTAACGCTGCATTTGTGAGTCCTTCGAACCGTGCGCCGGCAATCGCCGAACAGGGCGAGTACGGGAGAGAAGCCTGGTTCACGCTGGAAATGAAGCTGCTGGCTGATGCAGCGCTCATAGGTTTCCCCAACGCAGGGAAGTCGACATTCATCTCCCGAGTTTCCGCAGCCAAACCCAAGATCGCCGACTACCCCTTCACCACTCTGGAGCCAAACCTTGGTGTTGTCGGTTTCGACGGCCGTGAGTTCGTTCTTGCCGACATACCCGGTCTCATCGAAGGCGCCGCCGAGGGTAAGGGACTGGGACACGAGTTCCTCCGCCACACCGAGAGAGCCAGGGTCTTGGTGATCATTCTGGATCCAGCCGAGACTCAACCGGTTTCGCCTGGCGAGCAGTTGGCCACGCTTCGCCGTGAGATCGCCGACTATTCCTCGGAGCTGGCATCGCGCCCCAGTCTCGTCCTGGTCAACAAAGCAGACATTGCCGGGGCCCGAGAGATAGCTGAGACACTGGGCGCGAGGGCGGTTTCCGCCCTCAACGGAGAAGGGCTGCGCGAGTCGCTCCACGCCATAGCCGATCTTGTCGAGGGGGCCGAGCGGGAGGCACCCCAACGACAGGGCTTCGTCCTTCACCGCCCGCTTGGTCCTACTTTCCAGGTGGTCCGGGAAGACGACGCCTGGAGGGTCTCAGGTCAGGCGGTGGAACGGGCTGTCGGCTTCGCCGACCTTACGATGCTCGAGGCGGCGGACATGGCCGCCAGGCGACTCTCCAGACTGGGCGTCGACGATGCACTCGTCTCGGCCGGGGCGGTAGCCGGTGACGAAGTGCGGATCGGTGAGATCAACTTCGAGTTCACTCCAGGATGGTCCGAAGAGGAGTAATCCGGGTCACCTTTTCCATAGATCTTTCGTGAACAACACGAGGACGGGGAAGATTTCAAGGCGGCCAACGATCATGAGACTCGACAGCAGCCACTTCGCGAGGAGCGGAAACTCACTGAATCCTCCTGAGGGGCTCACCTGACCGAGTCCGGCCCCGACGTTTCCCATCGACGATGCAACTGCGCTCGCCGTAGTCACCAGATCGAATCCCTCGGCAACGTTGGCGTCGATGAACGCGAGCAGGAATGTTCCGGTCATGAAGATGAACATGTAGAAGAGGAAGAAGGACTGAACCGCCTCGACGACGCCCGAAGGTATGGTTTCGCCACTCACCTTGGTGACGAAGACTGCCCTGGGCCGCACCACCCGCCGAACATCGGCGAACGCTGCTTTGGCGAGGACCGAGATGCGGAAGGTCTTTATGGCGCCTGATGTAGACCCCACCATCCCTCCCACGAACATGAGTCCGATCAACATGATTTGCAGTGCTGGTCGCCACTGTCCGAAGTCGGTCGTGGCGAATCCTGTGCCAGTGGCGATCGAGACCGTGTTGAAGACGCCGAGACGCACGGCGTCTGCTGGTCCAAGGCTTACCCAAAGTCCTCCGACGACGATCACACAGGAGATCACCAGGATCGTGACGTACAGCCTGAATTCTGAGTTCCTCGTGTACTGAAGCGGTCGAGCCATCG
>JAICND010000101.1 GCA_025929005.1 Acidimicrobiia bacterium | reverse complement strand
CTGACCCCGTCAGAGCCGCCATCTCCCGTCCGAAGTCCTCGGCGTCCTGGAAGTCCTTGTAGACGGAAGCGAACCGCATATAGGCAACGCTATCGAGTTGACGTAGTCCTTCCAGGACCAAGCGGCCGATCTCCTCTGACCTGACCGGCCCGCTGCCGGCCGCAACGGTTGCTTCAATGTCCTCGACCATCTCGGCGACCGCTTCCCGTGGCACCGGCCGATCAGCCATGGCTGCCATCACTCCGTGGCTGAGCTTCTCCGAGGAGAACGGCTCCAGACGACCACTCCGCTTTCGTACCATCAACAACGGCGTGCCTCGTTCATAGGTTGTGAAGCGGTTGCCGCATGATGCACATGCCCGGCGGCGCCGGATAGAGGCGCCACCATCGGCAGGTCGGCTGTCTATGACCTTGGTCTCACCTGCCCCACAGGCCGGACATCGCATCCATGAAGCGTAACGGCGCTCCACGATCTGGAGACCGGGCTCAACCGGCCGGTATCAGCAAAGTCTGTCCGGTCGTCAGGGCGCTGGACTCGAGACCGTTCATCCGTTTGATGGCCGCGACCACGACCCGGACATCCGCGTCGCTGGCGGTGACAGCTTCAGCCAACTCCCACAGCGTGTCCCCGGTCTGCACCTGGTAGGTCATGGGCGCCGCCTCCGGAGTTGAGGCATCCACTCGGCCGGAGACAAGGAGGAAGACCGCGCACGCCCCAGTGAGGAGGATCAACAGCCTGAGGGTTGGCGACTGGTGATGGGCTTGCATTTCGGGCTTCCTCCGTTCTCCGGTCTCTCCGTCCCCGGTCTCCCGGATCGGGCTTGCTGTCAACCTACGAGAGGGGTGTGACAAAACCCGAACTGACGTTCGGAGAGGATATCGAACGCCTGTTCGTTCTGTCAAGTCACCGAAATACCGAACATGCGTTTGGTGAGTGGTAGATTGGGGAGAACGTCAGTTCGGAGGTGTTGATTTGGCAGAGCTGAGCGACCGGCAGCGACAGGTTCTCGACTACATCAGGGAGATGGTCGCCCAACGCGGTTATCCGCCCTCGGTCCGCGAAATCGGGGAGGCCATCGGCTTGTCCTCGCCATCAACCGTGCATAGCCATTTGTCGACTTTGGTCAAGTCCGGTCTTCTCAGGCGGGATCCCACCAAGCCGAGGGCTATTGAGGTCCTGGAATCCCCCGGAGAGAAGTACCGTGCCGAACGGAGCGAACGCTCCAAGACCCGCGAGGTCCCGCTGGTCGGACGCATCGCCGCCGGCTCGCCCATTCTGGCAAACGAGGACATCGAGGACGTTTACGACCTTCCCACCTCGCTCGTGGGAAGGGGGCCGGTGTTCATGCTGCGGGTCAAAGGCGACTCGATGATCGAAGCCGGGATCCTCGACGGCGACCTCGTGGTCGTCGAGCGCAGCAGCGACGCCCGCAACGGTGAGATCATCGCCGCCCTCATCAACGGCGAGGAAGCCACTGTCAAGCGATTGCGTCGTCAGTCCGGTGAGGTGATTCTCGAGCCAGCCAACCCGGCGCTATCCCCGGTTCGCTACAAGACGGGGGTCGAGGTGATCGGTCGCGTGGTGAGTGTCCTTCGACGGCTATAGGAAGGTCTCGCCACCGAACACATAGCGGACCGGCCCCGTCAGCCACGAGGTGCCATCTGCTAAGGCCACCTCACCCTCGCCACCTGGTACCCGCACTGTCACGACCTCATCCACCAATCCGAGGTGATGGGCAGCGGCCACCGCCGCGACCATGCCGCTCCCACAGGCGAGAGTCTCTCCCACCCCACGCTCCCACACACGCATCTCAAGTAGCGAACGGTCAAATACGCGGACGAACTCGACGTTGACACCCTGAGGGGATGCCGCCTCCAATCGAGCACCAATCCCCGCCACGTCGGCCGCCCCAACGTCGCCGACAATGGAGACGGCATGGGGATTGCCTACGCGAACCGGCACGAAGTCTCGGTTCTCAAACAAAAATGGGATGCCCACGCTCGTAGTCCCGGTCTCCACCCTTGGTTGGTCAGACACTTCAACGCGACGGGTGCCCGCCGGCGTCACGACTTCGAACTCAGCTTCAGCGGTCAGACCTTGATCAAGGGCATACCGGGCCACACAACGCAGGCCGTTGCCGCACATTTCGGCAGTCGAACCATCGGCGTTCCAATACCCCATGACAATCACCCCGTTCGACGAGCTCACCTGCAGCAGGCCGTCGGCTCCTATCCCCCGCCGACGATCACACAGCCCTCGCACGAGGTCGGCGTCGATATTCACCTCAGGGCCCATCAGCACGAAGTCGTTGCCGAGCCCTTCCATTTTCACGAATTTCAATTGAGACCCCACTCTCGTCCGACAGCCTCTATGCGCGCCTCAACGGAACCAGCCCACTCCACCCAGCGGATCCGCGGATCGCGACGGAAGAAGGTCCGCTGACGCCGGGCCAGCCCCAGGGTGGCTCGTCGCACACCCTCCCACGCAGCTTCGAGATCAAGATGCCCGCTGAGGTGATCGAGCAGCTGGCGGTAGCCGACGGCATTGCGACTGGTCCTCCCGAGGCTCGGCGCCAGCGCTGCCACCTCATCAAGAAGCCCGGCTTCTCGCATCGCTTCGCTTCGTGAGATGATCCGGGACTCGATTTCCTCACCGGGGTCGAGGCCGACGGCCTGGAACTGATACTGCGACTGATACCGACGCAGCGCTTCTGCCTCCAGGCTCCCGGCTCGGAGGGTGGGGGTCAAGCCCGTCAGGCGATGAACCTCCAATGCCCTGACCACCCGGCGACGATTGGCCAGGTCGACCACTCCCCCAGCCCCCGGATCCACCGCGACTAGTTCGGCCACCGGATCCGAGAGTCCTTCCATCTCGCTTCGGACCCGTGGATCGTGTGGAGGAAAGTCGTGAGGGTCCACGATCGCTCGGAAGTGCAGACCTGAGCCACCGACGATGATCACAGTGTTGTAGCGATCTGAGTCGATGATTCCGCGAGCTTCTTGTTGGAACTCGGCCGCTGAATACTCGCGATCCGGAGAAAGCAGGTCGATCATGTGGTGGATAACCCGAGCACGGTCACTGATCGAAGGCTTGGCCGTGCCGATGTCCATGCCGCGGTACACCTGCATGGAGTCGACCGAGATGATCGGTGCCCCGGTCGTTGCCGCCAGCGCTAGGGCGACTTCGCTCTTGCCTGCCGCCGTCGGACCCAGCAACGCAAGGATCCGGGTCAGACCAACCTCCCCACCAGATGGTGTGGTGCCGCTCCGGTGATTTCGGTCGTAAGGAAGGTGCCGGCGGGCCAGGATCCGTCGACGTGGACCAGTTTCCCTCCCCGGGTCCGGGCGGCAACTACGCCCGCGGCTTTCTTTGATGGCCCCTCCACGAGGATTTCCTCTACCCGCCCAACCCTGCTGTGGTTGGCCTCCAAGGAGATCCGGTTTTGCATTTCGACGAGCCGGTCGAAACGATCCTTGACCACTTCAGAGGGCACGAAGCGATCGGTCAGCTCAGCAGCCCGTGTCCCGGGTCGAGGCGAGAAGATGAACATGAAGGCCTGGTCGAACCGGCTTGCCTCCACCATGTCGAGCGTCGCCTGGAAGTCCTCTTCCGACTCGCCAGGGAATCCCACGATGATGTCTGTGGACACGGCCAGGTCCGGGATGGTGGCGCGAGCCATTTCAAGCTTTTGACGATATCGGGTCACGTTGTAACCCCGGTGCATGGCGGCCAGCACTCGATCCGATCCGGACTGAAGAGGGAGATGGAGCTGCTCACATACCGCCTCGGTCTCCGACATCGCCTGGGCGACTTCGAGCCGGAAGTCGGCGGGGTGCGGGCTGGTGAAACGAACGCGCCGCACGCCCTCCACGCTTCCCACCTGTCGCAATAGCTCAGCGAACAGCGGACGGCGACGACCTCCGAGGGCGAGGTCGCGGCCGTAGGTGTCGACGTTCTGACCAAGCAGGGTGATCTCAACCACACCACTGGCGGCCAGGCCCCCGACCTCTTGCAGGATGTCTCCCGGGCGACGGCTGATCTCTGGCCCTCTCACAGCCGGCACGATGCAGAAGGTGCAGCTGTTGTTGCAGCCGACCTGGATCGAGACCCAGGCCGAGTGGGTCAGCTCCCGCCGGACCGGTAAGGAGGATGGCATCGCCTGGAGCTCGTCGACGACCTCGGTGATGCCACCCCAGTTTTCGGCGTAGTCGAGCAGATCGAGGATTCGATCGAGGTTGTTGGTCCCCATCACAACGTCGACCCAGGGGGCCCGTTCCCGTACGAGTTCGCGGTCCTTTTGGGCGGCGCATCCACCGACCACCAACAATGCTCCCGGACGGCTGTCCTTCCACTCTTTGAGTTGACCGAGGTTCCCATAAAGACGGTTGTCGGCGTTCTCGCGAATGGTGCAGGTGTTGATGAAGAGCACATCAGCCTCGTCGAGGTGTGTGGTCCGCGACATACCATCGGCGACCAGGAGTCCGGCGATGCGCTCGGAGTCGTGCTCATTCATCTGACAGCCAATGGTCCGGATGAAGTAGCGCTGACCGACTCTGGTGGGCCGTCGCTCGACCCGGCTGCGGCGCGGAGATAGGAGGATGGTTTCGGTCATCGGCCAGCTTTCAACGGGCGTGATCGGTGGCGCGGAACTCGCGGATCACGGTCACCTGTATCTGGCCAGGGTACTGAAGGTCCTCTTCCAGCTTCCGGGCGATGCGGCGCGCCAGATCACCGGCCGTCAGATCGTCGACCTCATCCGGATCGACCACAACCCGGACTTCCCGCCCGGCCTGCATGGCAAATACCTGCTTGACCCCGATGAAGTCGCTGGCAAGTGCTTCGAGGCGCTCGAGTCTGCGCACGTAGGACTCCAGAGCTTCGCGGCGAGCACCTGGTCGGGCGGCAGACACGGCATCGGCCGCCTGGACTAAAACCGCCAGGAGGCTGCGGGGCTCCACCTCGTTGTGATGGGCTTCGATTCCGTGCACCACTGCCGGGTCTTCACCGAATCGTCGGGCGATCTCGGCGCCGATGAGCGCGTGGCTGCCTTCGACCTCGTGGGTCACGGCCTTGCCAATGTCGTGCAGCAAGGCCGATCGTTTTACCGGCCCCGGTTCGATTCCGAGTTCGCTGGCGAGCATCGACCCGACGTGGGCCGACTCGACCAGATGATTAAGGACGTTTTGGCCGTAACTGGTCCGATACTTGAGACGGCCGAGCAAGATGACCAACTCCGGGTTCATCTTGGTCAAACCGACTTCCAGCAACGCCCACTCCCCCGCATCACGTACGGACTGCTCGACCTCTGTGCTGGCCTTCTCGAACGCCTCCTCGATGGAGGCGGGGTGGATACGGCCATCGGCCACGAGTTTCTCGACCGTGATCCTTGCCTTCTCGCGACGGACCGGATCGAAGGAGACAACGGAGACAGCTTCGGGAGTGTCGTCGACCACGAGATTCACCCCGGTGACGGCTTCAAGAGTTCGGATGTTGCGACCCTCACGACCGATGATGCGGCCCTTCATGTCATCAGAGGGCAAGGGGATCACAGACACGGTTGATTCCGTGACGACCTCTGACGCCAGCCTCTGGATGGAGGTGGCGAGGATGCGACGAGCGCGGCGATCGGCTTCCTCCCGTGCCTTTACCTCGAGGTCCCTGACCAAGATCATGGCGTCGCGGCGCCCCTCATGTTCCACCTGGGAGAGGAGCTGTTCCTTGGCAGCCTTGGCGTCGATGCCGGCAATCCGTTCGAGCTCACTGCGGGCGTGTTCTCGCATCTGTTCGAGTTCGCTTTGCCGTGATGTGAGTTCCTGCTCGCGCTGGATCAGGATCTGTTCCCGCGATGCCAGGTTGCCGGCGCGTTGCTCGAGTGTTTCTTCGCGGTGGGTCAGACGAGTCTGGATGGCGTCGAGTTCGATGCGACGATGCTCGAGTGAGGCCTCCTCTCGCAGTCGGTAAGTCTCCGCCCGGGCACGTCCCTCTTCGTCCGCCGTGGCCAACAGCCGTTGCGCTTCGAGCCGAGCACTGGTGACTGGATCGTCGTCAGTGATCCTCCGACCGCGCACCCGGTCTTTCGCCAACAGATACCCCACCATGCCGGCGAGAGCCGCGGCCAGAACGGCGATTGCGACGATCCAGGAGCTATCCATGAGCGGCATCCTTCCGGTGCCTTCCTTCGCAAACGCGTGTGCCGAGCCCGTAAAGGCCCGGCACACGAACCAACG
>JAICND010000158.1 GCA_025929005.1 Acidimicrobiia bacterium | reverse complement strand
GAGAAGCACAGCAGTGAAGAGCTGCCTCGATACCTTCAAGATCGGATCCTGGGGCCGTTGGGGAACGAGGCAACATTGACCGGCCGCCCATCGGAAGGATTGGTGGGCGATGTTCGTGGCATAGCCCGCCTTGGCACCGAGTTTCTGGCCCCGACCCTGATACCGGCCGCGACGGTTCGGACGGCCCAATCCGTCGCCTTCCCTGGCCTACCAGGAACCCTTCCCGGTGTGGGCAGATTCGATCCGCTCGATTGGGGACTTGGCTTTGAGGTGAAATCCACCAAGGCTCCCCATTGGACCGGCACCCTCAACTCAGCACCGACGTCTGGCCACTTCGGTGGCTCTGGAACCTTCCTATGGATCGACCCCCTTGCCGGTATCGCCCTGGCCGTTGCCTCCGGAAAGGAGTTCGGCCCCTGGGCATTGTCGGCCTGGCCCCAACTATCGGACTCCGTCCTGACCGAGGTCCTGGCCTGACCGAATCAGGGGGTGAAGACGGGGGTCCCTTCCTGAGCGGTGGGGAGGGTCACCTCAAACACGCTCCAACCATCTTCGCGTTTATAGGTGAGGTCGCCCCCCATCAACTTGCAGAGCTTGCGAGCCACGGCCAGACCCAAACCCATCGACCCGGGCAGTGCCGGGCCGGCCTTGCTCCGCACATAGGGGAGAAAGATTTGGTCAACATCCTCGGGGGCTACCCCTTTGCCGTCATCCGCCAGAGACACGGTGGTCATGTCCACGTCCTGGCTCACCCGCACTTTGATATTGGGGCCACCGTACCTCACTGCATTGGTGACCAGGTTGCGAACGATCTGGCGAAGTCGCCCCGGATCTGCCCACACGGGCCCTGCCATCTCCACCTCGACGTCTGGGGTTCGATCAAAGGGGACGTAGACCTCGAGTGCGTGAACTAGCTCCGTCTTCAGGTCTACAGCCGACGGGCTGATCACCAGACTCCCACCCGCGTCGGCGCGTCCGATCACCAACAGGTCCTGAACGATGTTGGCCAGATCCCGGCTCTGGTCGGCGATCAGCTCGATCAGCTGATGAACGTCATCTGAGCTGAATTGTCTGAAGTCGCGACGCAGTTCTTCGGTCATGCCAAGAATCACGGTCAGGGGGGTTCGCAGCTCGTGCGAGACCGACGTGACGAACTCATCTTTTGAAGCGACCAAAGCCGCCAGCTTCTCCTCGGTCCGTTTGCGCTCGGTGATGTCAACCGCGATTCCCGCGAATCCGATCGGATCACCGTTGCGCCCGTGCACCCGCGTCACGGTCACCAAGGCAGGGAAGCTCGTGCCGTCGTAGGCTTTCAGCTGCATTTCGGCCGCCAAGGTCACGTCCTGCTGCAATGAGCGACGGATGTGGTGGCCCTGGTCGGGGTCGGTCAGAAGATCCCACATCCCGATGGTGGGCATGATCTCGGGGCGCAACCCGAACATTGCCACTGCGGTGGCGTTCCCATAGGCAAGACGTCCATCAGGACGGGCCGCGACGACGGCGAGCCTCACCTGGTCAAGCAGCGATGCCTGGAACTCGATTCGCTGCGCCGCCTCTTCCCTCTCCGAAACGTCGCGGAGTACACAGACGTATACAGGTTCACTCCCCTCGTCGGTCCTCCCAAGGGTGAGCTCCAAAGGAACCTCTCCCCCGTCGCGGCGCACGCCGGACAGGGCCAGTCGAAGGTAGTCACTGCGATGCGCCAGCTTCGGAGCCCGGGTCTGGCCGAACGAAGGGATGAAGTCGGTCAGTGACCTGCCCACCATCTCCTTGGCGGTCCAGCCAAATAGGGATTCCACCCCGCGGTTGGCGAAGCGAACTCGACCACTCCCATCCAGCGCCACAATCCCGTCGGTAGCACTGTCGGTGATCATGCGTAGCCGGGCTTCCTTGGCTGCCAGTTCGGCTGCGATCACGCTGCGTGACCTGAGGTTCTTGGTGGCGTTGACCATCAACCACACGATGGTCGGCAAGTGAGTGGCCACCCCGAGTCCGGTCATTATCAGCACTTGACCGATCGCAAGGCTCTGGTGCGGCACCGCCAGAGTGATCGCGAGCGCGGCGACGACTCCGACTTTCGCCCCGATGACCATCCCTGCTGCTCTCCACCCATCGAGTGCTAGTACCGGGGCGACAACGAGATAGGTGAGACCGGGCACCACCACCAGCGCTGGTGGGTGAGTCACGACATATGTGACGGCGACCCAGAGGATGTCGATCCCGAGGGCAAGCATCACACCCTCGGTCCCTTTGGTCAGACTCCCATCACACCGGCGAACCACGGCATGGGTAGCGACGACCGTCGACATGACGACCACGATCCAGACTGCCTGCCAACCCCAGCGCAGAGCCAGGAATCCGTAACCGAGCACTGCCACCGTGGCGCTCAGCGTCCGGGCGCTGTGGAAGCCGAGATCGATGCGACGGCCGAGTATCGGGCTGGCGTCACCCAGAGACCTGGTTTGGAGGGCGGTGGCAACGGCCATCGTGGGAAAGATCGGCAGAACAGGGCTGGAACCTTATGACGTCGAAGTCGGCGTCAGATACCCGGCAAGAAGACGAACTCGAAGCTTTCCTGCCGTCCGTATTGGTCCTTCACCTTGACCAGAAAACCTTCCTCGGGGGGTGCTTCGGGGACGAAGACCTGGATCTCGAAGTGACCTTCGCCATTGACTGTGGTCGTCCCGGACCCGTATGGCGATACGACGTAGATCGTCGATCCTGGCTCCCCAACTCCGTAATAGACATCGAAGGGGGGGTCCTCGGTACATGACCCGTAGGTGGCATTGGCGTCAAACTCGCCAAGTTCGGTTTGGGTGGTTGTCGTGGTCGCCGGCATCGTGGTAGTCACGGGCGGCTCATAGAAGACGGTAACGACCACAGCCGTTTCGTTGCCAGCGGCGTCATGTGCCACGAATCGGGCCTGGTTGCCACCGGGAGTCAGAACCAGCTTGATTCTCCAGTTACCTTTCTCATCCACCTGCGCTCGATAGGGGCCGGCGTTCACGGTGGCACCAGGTTCGGTAACTCCGACGAACTCCACAGTCTTCTCTTCCAGGGTGGCCCCATCCTCCGGAGACGTGATGCTCAAGAATGGAGGACTGAGATCCACCGCGGGCGAGCTCGCCGTGACCGTCGTGGTTGGTACGGGAGCCGCCGCGGTCGTGGCCGTGCTCGTGGTCATGCTCGTGGTCGGTAATGGAACGGTAGTTGCAGGGGAAGACGTCGGTTCCACCGTGGTTGGTTCTACCACGAGAGCAAAGCCGACCGCAGAGCCCAGGATGAGGACGGCCGCAACCCAGGCCGGCCGCAACACCGCGGCCAACCGACGACCGGGCCGTGCCTTGGAGGTCCTCTCAGCCAGCAGAAGCGATGCTCCCTCGACGGAAGCCTTGAGATTCTCAGCCGCCCTGCGGGCGCGACCGTCAAGTTCAAGGCTCATCGAGCCGTCTCCAGATTGAGTTTGACGGCCAAGTTTTGCCGGCCCCGAAAGAGGTGAACTTTGGCCGTGGCAGGGCTGCATTCGAGAATCTGCGCAATATCGGCCACCGACCGGTCTTCCAGATAGAAGAGCGCGATGGCTTGAGACTGTTTGGCCGGAAGACCTCTCACGAGGTTCCAAAACTCTTCGTCCTCGGGTTCGAGTTCGGGGAGCGCCTCCTGGCGGTGGACCGCGATGCGAGCCAGCGCCCGAGCCTCCGCTGCCTTCCGTCTAAAAGCTGATATCGCCATATTCGCTACCACACGTCTCACCCAAGCCGCCGGCTTGTCGTACGCACTGATCCGAGCCCACCGCTGGTGGGCTGCCATGAAGGCCTCCTGTGCGAGGTCCTCGGCACCCGCCCTGCTACCCGACAAGGCATAAGCGAGGCTGACCACCCCCCGGAACTCCCGGCGATAGAAGGTCTCGAATGCCTCTTGACCGACGACCAACTCGTCGGTCGGGGCCATCTGGTTCCGAATCCGTGCCGTCAAGGTTCACACGAATCGGCAGGTCGGCGGGTTTACCTGAGTAGGTCGTAAACCTCAGTTGCGTCGAGTGCGTGTAACTGGCGGTGGTGGGAGGGGATGCAAAGTGCACTAGCCAGGGAGTTGCAGCATGCGTAAGTGGTTTGCCTTCATAGCCAGCCTCACAGTGGTTGTGGTAGCCGGGGTGGCCTTTGGTTTCTCCGACACTGAGTTCTGGACCGGCAGGGAGTGGGAGTCCCAGCCGATCGAGTTCGACGTGCCGACGACGACCGAGGCGGACGACAAGCCCGAGGGCCAGCCCTTTGAGGAACCCAAATACGAGGAGAGCCCCAGGTACAGCGACGGATCCGAGCACGAGGATGCGGATGGCAAAGAGGTGGAAGAAGTCACCGCGGTGACCAAACCGGAGGATACGAATCCACCCGACCTGCAGATTCTGCACCCCGTCGACGGACAGGTCTTCGAAACTAAAGAGGTCGTCTTCGAAGGTGTCACCGAGCCGGGGGCGCGGGTGTTCGCGGGCCAATACGAGGCCGATGTCAATGACGATGGTGCCTGGCGGATCGTTCTCATTCTGTCTCCCGGCGCCAACCACGCCACCCTCAAAGCCAAAGATGCGGCAGGCAACATCTCGCAGGCCTCCGTTTCGGTGACCTATGCGGTGCCCGAGAAGGAAGAGCCCAGGGAAGAAGAGCCCAAGGAATGGGAGTTCTCGGCGTATCAGGCTTACGGAGAGTGCTCGGAGAGCCCTCCCTACGACGTGTTCTACGGAACCGGCAAGCCCGGCTCTACGATTTGGGTCCTCTCCGAATACGGCAGCGGCGAGACCGAGGTCAACGAGCACGGCGAGTGGGAGATCAAAGTCTTCTTCCCGGAGTCACCGATCGGACAGGGAATCCTGGTCAAAGTGAAGGACGAATTTG
>JAICND010000421.1 GCA_025929005.1 Acidimicrobiia bacterium | reverse complement strand
ATAACTATCCGAGGTCTGATGCCGCCGGCGCCCATTCGATGAGCGGGGCGTCCCTCCAGAGTCGCTCTAGTTCGTAATAGTCACGAGCCGGCTGCTGGAAGAGGTGGACCATCACGTCGCCGTAGTCGAGAAGCACCCACTCGGCTTCGTTTCGGCCTTCGTCCCGGAGCGGAGCTCTGCCCGCCTCTTTCAGAAGTTCTTCGACCCGGTCCGCAAGCGATTGCACGTGGGGCCGGGAAGTTCCCGAGGCGATCACAAAGACCTCAGTGATTACGAACAGGTCCCCGACCTCGAGCAGCACGATGTCCCGGCCTTTCTTATCAGCGATGGCGTCGGCCGCCAGCCGGGCAAGTGTTGTTGCGTCGACGGGTCCTACCTCCTTAGGCGTTCCTGAGACTAACTCCGATACAGTTTCTGTTCATCGAGATATTGGTAGACCTGCTCGGTTACCAGGAATCGAATGCCCAACCCGGCAGCGGCTCTCTGGCGAATCAGCGTTCCGCTGAGAGGGAGAGCGGGCATATCCAGCCATCTCTCCACCTTGACCAGGCTGTCGACTTCGGACCTATCCACCCCCGGTCGCGGAACAACGGCCACCTGGGCTCTTGCCAACACATCCGCTGAGCGATCCCACGTGGGCAGTCCCCTGGCTGCATCAGCGCCAAGGATCAGGACCAACTCCTCGGCGGGATCGAAACTGTCGAGGGTGTCGGCGGTGTAGGTCCATCCGTCCCTGTGTACCTCGCGTTCGTCAGCTTCGAAGTAATCAACGCCGTCTACCGCCAGATGACTCATCACCCATCGGTGATGGGCTGAACTGACCTTGCGACCAGCCTTCTGCCATGGAGAGCCAGCCGGAATAAACACGACTCGATCCAGCCCGAGCTGGCGATAAGCGACCTCACCAGCGAGGAGGTGGGCGATGTGAGGTGGGTCAAATGTCCCTCCGAGCAAGCCGCTGCGCACTCTGGCCAGCATAGGTTGACGCCTCTGGAGGGGGCAGCAAGTAGAGCTCTCCCATCGGTCTGCAACCGAGATATGGCATCGGATCGACGTAGCGTCCCGCTAGGCGAACCGACAGGTGAAGAGCAGGGCGCCCATGGGCCCGTCCCGAACGTCCCAACTCTTCGCCCAAGCGAACCGGCATTCCGCTACTGACCGACACCACTTCGAGGTAGGAGACCGAGACCAGGGTGCCGGTCCCGACATCAATAGTCACCGTGCGCATCCCGGCCACGGTTCCTGCGAACGTCACCCTCCCATGTGCCGGTGCCTTGACGACGGTGCCGGGCGTGGCCTCCAGATCGATTCCCCAATGACCCCCGAATTGTCCGACCGGCGCAAACGGTGCGATGACTGCCCCATTCAATGGAGGTCCGAGACAGACCGACAGGAGGATCGCGATGAGCAAGTTCATGTCCTGAACGAAACGTACCGCACCAGAATGACCCTGATAAGAGGGTCCTAATCTCTTGGTCTCCGAGTCTCGTAGTCTCTAGGTCTCGGATTCTCCAACCACGGAAGGGCAGCGTTTTGAGCAATCGCATAGGACTAATGGGCTTTGGGCGGATCGGCCGCAACGTCTTTCGCTTGCTGGTCGACCACCCCCATCTCGAGGTGGCGGCCATCTCCGACATCGTCGATCCGGCTGGGCTCACCTACCTCCTCAAGTACGACTCGATCTACGGTCGCTTCCCCCGGCCGGTCTCCTATGCCGACGGGACCATTCAACTAGAGGACCGCAAAATCGCGTTCCTAACCGCCAGGGAACCGCAGGAGGTGCCGTGGGAGAGCCTGGGCGTGGACCTGGTAGTCGACTCAACCGGCAAGTACCGAACCGCCGAAGGCACCCAGGCCCACATCGCCGCCGGGGCGAAGAGGGTTGTGGTGGCCTCCACGCCTGAAAAGCCCGGTGAGGTTCCGGTGCTCTTGCGGGGCATCAACGATGGGGTGCTCACCTCCAGCACCCAGGCCATAGCTCTTGGATCCAACACCTCCAACGCGGTTGCCCCGATCCTGCGCATCCTCGACAACGCGCTTGGGATCGATCGGGTCTTCTTCACCACGGTCCACGCCATGACCAACGACCAGCGGCTGGCGGATGTACCCGGCACCGACTTCCGCACCTCGAGGGCAGCGGGCGAGAACATCATCCCAGCCGATACCAACTCGCCCGAGATTCTGGCGCAAGTGATGCCCGAGTTGGCAGGGCGGATTCAGGCTATGTCTCTCAATGTGCCGGTAGCCGACGGTTCCACAGTGGATCTCACCGCCATCGTCGCCCAACCCACGAGTCGCGAGGCAGTCAACGCAGCCGTGGCTGCCGCCGCCACAGGTCGGTTCACCGGAATCATCGAGTTCACCGCCGACCCCATCGTGTCGAGCGATGTGCGGTCCTCGACGTACTCAGGGGTCTT
>JAICND010000013.1 GCA_025929005.1 Acidimicrobiia bacterium | reverse complement strand
TGGGTCTGGTGGGCCTGCACGTCTTCACCTTCAACCAGGTAGGCCCCACGGTGGACTGGTACCAAGGCGCCCGCAAGGCAGCTCGCTGATGTCCGGCGTGCAATCAGTTGCTCGCGCCTTTGAGTTGTTGCGGGCCGTGGCGGTCGAGCCAGCCGGCATCACCGAACTGGCGGCACGGGCCGGATTGCCCAAGTCGACTGTGGCACGACTGCTGTCCGCACTGGAGAAGGAAGGGGCGGTGAGCCGCGACGAAGAGGATCGGTTGTATGTGATTGGCGTGGGGCTAGCCGAGCTGGCTGGAGCCATCGACGCCTCGGCCGCTCTTGCCACGGCGGTCAGGCCCCACCTGCAATGGCTGGCCAGCGAGCTGGGAGAAGCGGCCGGCTTCAGTGTCCCCACCGGCTACACAATGCAATATGTCGTGCAAGTGGAGAGTCCGAATCCGGTCCAGGTCCGTGACTACACCGGTCTGACGGTCCCCATGCACGTCGGGCCTTCGGGTCTCTGCATGATGGCGCAGTGGCCGTCCGAGGATCTCGAGCGATATCTCGGTCGCCCCCTCGCTTCGTTTACCCCGCATACGATCAACGATCCAGTCCGTATTCGCCTACGTCTCAAGAAGATTCGAGAGGCGGGTCATTGCTGGATTCACGAGGAGTTCGCAGAAGGCATCAACTCCGTGGCGGCGCCCGTATATGCCTCCGGCCACCGAGCGTTGGGTGCGATCCACGTACACGGTCCCGCCTATCGCTTCCCCCCTCCCGGGGGGTCCGAACAGATCGCGGCGCTGGTGATGGAGGCAGCTGACAGGTTTTCCACTAGAGCTGAGAATCAATAAGGAGAAGCAAGTGGCAGTCCCAAGTGACATCGAGATCGCCCGGGCAGCGAAGTTGCTGCCGATCAGCGAGGTGGCCGCACGCATCAGCCTCGACTCGGACGAGTTGATTCCGTACGGCACCACCAAGGCCAAGGTTCACCTGGACACGTTGCGCCGGATCTCGTCACGTCCCCGTGGCAAGTATGTCGACGTCACCGCCATTACGCCGACGCCCCTGGGGGAGGGCAAGACCACCACTTCCGTCGGTTTGGTGCAGGGTCTGGGAGCGTTAGGTCACCAGGCCATCGCCTGTATTCGCCAGCCATCGATGGGTCCGACGTTCGGGATCAAAGGCGGGGCTGCCGGCGGCGGCTACAGCCAGGTGGTGCCCATGGATGAGTTCAATCTGCATCTCACCGGCGACGTCCACGCCATCACTGTCGCCCACAACCTGGTGGCAGCGGCGATCGATGCCCGCTGGTTCCACGAGACCCGCCTCGGCGACGATGCCTTGCACAAGCTGGGACTCGAACGTCTGGGAATCGACGTCTTCAACCTGCAATGGAACCGGGTTCTCGACATCAATGACCGGGCGTTGCGACACGTGATCGTCGGTCTGGGCGGTCGCAACGACGGGCGTCCGCGGGAAACCGGGTTTGACATCGCTGTGGCTTCGGAGCTCATGGCGATCCTTGCCCTCGTTGATGGGGCGGACTACTCGAGCGCTCTTCGCAACCTGCGTGAACGGGTGGCGCGGGTGGTCTTCGGGAATTCGAAGGTTGGCAAGCCGTTGACGCTCGAGGACCTGGGGGTCGCCGGTGCCGTCACGGTATTGATGAGGGACACCCTCCACCCCAACCTCATGCAGACGTTGGAGGGCCAGGCCGCCTTCGTCCACGCCGGGCCGTTCGCCAACATCGCCCATGGCAACTCGTCCATCCTTGCCGACCGGATGGCTCTCCATCTGGGTGACTATGTAGTCACCGAGTCGGGATTTGGGGCCGACATGGGGATGGAGAAGTTCATGGACATCAAGTGCCGCACGTCGGGCTTGAAGCCGGACTGTGTGGTTTTGGTGGCGACGGTCCGCGCCCTCAAGACCCATGGCGGCGGTCCCAAAGTGGTGTTGGGCCGACCCCTCGATAAGGCCTACATGGAAGAGAACCTGTCGTTGTTACAAGCCGGGATCCCGAACCTCATCGCTCACATCAACACGGTGAAGCGGTTCGGGCTCCCGGTCGTGGTTGCAATCAACTACTTCCCGACCGACACCTGGGCCGAGATCAATGCCATTAAGGAAGCGTCGATGGAGGCAGGAGCGGCCGCGGCGGTCGAGGCTCACCACTGGGAGAAGGGCGGCGAAGGTGCGCGCGAGTTAGCGGAGGCGGTGGTAGCGGCCTGTGAGCTGCCGAGTGAGTTCTCCTATCTCTATCCCCTGAACATGGGAATCCGCCAGAAGATCGAGATCATCGCCCGCGATGTCTACGGCGCCGATGGCGTTGACTTTTCACCACTGGCCGAAAGGCAGATCGATGCTTTCGAGGCGGCCGGATTCGGCTACCTGCCGATTTGTATGGCCAAAACCCATCTCTCGATTAGCCATGATCCCAATCTCAAGGGCGCCCCAACCGGGTTTACGGTGCCTGTGCGAGAGGTGCGGGCCTCGGTAGGTGCAGGCTTCATCTATCCGCTCTTGGGAGAGATGACAACGATGCCGGGTCTTGGGTCGACCCCCTCGTATCTAAAGGTCGACATCGACGACAACGGAAACGTGGTGGGTTTGTTCTGAGTGGTCGCGGCGTTGCCGATCCTCACGTGGGGAACGGAAGCCCCCGGTGTCCCGGGCAGGTACCGGCCAGACAAGCGGCGACGTCTCCGGCGAAGTTGACGAGAATGCCGGTGGCCAGTTCTCGCTGCCCGGCGCCCAGACCACAGCGGTTGGCGTCGGTCACACGTGATATCCAGGCAGTGAGTTCTTCGACTTCTTCCAGCGAACTCTGTCCGTCCATGATCCGATGAAAGCCCCGGGCGAAGGCAGTCGTCCCGAGTTTGCACGGCGGGCATTGACCGCAGGAACCCCGTTGCAGGAAGTCCGAAAGCACCGCTCCGACCTCAACCGCGCAGGTGCGGTCGTCGTAGACGAGAAACCCACCCGATCCGAGACCGCTGCCGATTGCCTCCAAAGCTTCGAATGAGAGGGGAGTGTCGAGTTCGGCCGCTGTGAGAGGCCGGTTCGACACCCCGGAAACGGCGAGTTTTGGGTTCCTTCCGTCCGCCATTCCCCCACCCTCCCCGTAGATGAGAAAGGACAGCGGCGTACCAAGTGCAAGCTCGGTGATCGTGGGTGTGCGCACGTCACCAGTGACCGTGAAGACCATTGTGCCCGGCGATCGTTCGGTTCCCACCGAGCGATACCAATCTGCCCCGTTGCTGATGATGCCGGGCACGTTGGCCAAAGTCTCGACGTTGTTGACGACCGTCGCGAATTCGGTGCCATCCCGTCCGATCAAGCCCTGGATGTACGGAGGCACCAGCCGGGGAAGCGGGTCATTCCCCTGAATCACCTCGAGCATTGCCGTCTCGACACCGAACAGGTAGTCATCGGGTCCGTCAACCAGCCGAAGATCGAGGTTCTCCAGTAGACCCGCCTGACCCATCTCGGCAGCCGCTTTCTCGACTCGGTCGATCTGTTCTTGAAAACGGGCTTTGATTCCCACGTAGGCGCTCGAGGCACCGACGGCAAGAGCGGCGATGGCTATGCCTTCGAGGACCCGGTAAGGATCGCGGCTCAGGATGGTGCGGTCCTTGAGGGTTCCGGGTTCGCCCTCGGCAGCGTTGCAGACCACCGCCCGCGGCTCCGGACCGGTGACCGCCCCACGCCACTTGATTCCAGTGGGGAACCCAGCACCACCCCGGCCCCGCAGCCCCGAGCGCCGCACTTCTTCGATGACACCTGGTCCGCCGAGCTGGCGGGCCCGCTCAAGGCCGGCGCCTCCTCCCGACGCCCTGTACGCATCGAGGTTCGAGATCGGAGCCTGCGGGAGCACGCGTTCCACCCCTCGAACCTAGTCTGCCAAGATGGATTCGGGCCATAGAGCCCAAGGAGGGAGGTGATCAAGGTGCCACGATTGACCCGGTTGACAACTCCGCTGGTACGGCTCGATGGAGTGCTTCAACCAACCTCTTGGGATGATGCGATCGCGAGTGCGGCCGCCGGGCTCGGTTCGGTTAAAGCGCAGCACGGTGGCAATGCACTGGGCATGTTCTCGTGTTCAAAGGCGACCAACGAGATGAACTATCTGGCTCAGAAGTTCGGTCGTACGGTCCTCGGGACCAACAACATAGATAGCTGCAACCGCACCTGACATGCTCCATCGGTCGCCGGTCTGGCGGCAGTATTTGGAGCAGGGGGCGGGACGAGTTCCTACGAGGAGGTCGAACACACCGATGTGATCCTCCTCTGGGGTTCAAACGCGCGGGCGGCCCATCCGATCTTCTTTCACCACGTGTTGCGAGGGATCCACAACGGCGCTCGCATGTATTGCATCGATCCCCGTCGCAGCGAGTCCGCTCGCTGGGCTGATGTCTGGCTGGGCATCGATGTGGGATCTGACATCGCCCTCGCCAATGCCATGGGCAAGGTCATCATCGATCGCGGTCTTCACAACGATCAATTCATCCGCCATGCCACGACGGGCTTCGATGACTACGTCCAAATGGTCAATGACTATCCGCTCGGTCGAGCCACCGAGATCACAGGGATCCCCGGCGGCGCCATCGAGGAGATGGCCATCGCGTATGCGACTGCCGAGACGGCGCAGATCTGCTGGACCCTCGGCATCACCGAACACCACAACGCCACCGACAACGTGCTGGCGCTCATCAACCTGGCGCTGCTGACCGGTCATGTCGGTCGTTACGGGTCGGGGCTTTGTCCACTGCGGGGTCAGAACAATGTCCAGGGCGGAGGAGACATGGGTGCCATCCCCAACAAGCTTCCGGGCTTCCAGGACGTCGAAAACGACGAGCTCAGGGCCCGGGTGGAGGGGATCTGGGGGCGATCGATCCCACCCAAGCGGGGATGGCATCTCACCCAGATGTTCGAGGCGATGGAGGCGGGGATGCTGCGTGGGCTTTACGTCATCGGAGAGAACCCGGCGGAGTCCGAGGCCGACGTTAACCATGCCCGCAAGCTGCTTGACCACCTCGACTTCATGGTGGTACAGGACATCTTCATGACCCGGACCGCCGAGCGAGCCGACGTGGTGCTGCCTTCAGCCGCCGACTGGTGCGAGTCCGAGGGAACAGTGACCTCAAGCGAGCGGCGGGTTCAACGGGTTCGCAAGGCCCTCGATCCACCGGGCGAGGCGCGGACCGATCTCGACATTGTCTCGCACATGGCCGAGGCGATGGGAGGTGGCTGGGGTCGCCCCAGCGCTGAGGAAGCATGGGACGAGCTGCGCCGGGTCTCCCCAATGCACGCCGGCATGGCTTACAGGAGGTTGGACGCATTGGGCGGAATTCAATGGCCGTGCTGGAACGAAGATCATCCGGGGGAGAAATTCATACATCACCGACTGTGGGCGGACCCCTTGGTCGGTGATCCGGTGCCTTTCATACCCACCGAATGGGTTACTCCGGTCGATCGCTTGACCCAGGACTATCCGTATCGCTTGACCACCGGCCGTCACCTTGACGGGTTCAACACGGGTGTGCAGTCGGGAGGCTTCGACTCCCCGATCCGCATCGGCGGCACCCTCGATCTTTCCTCAGAAGATGCGGTGAGACTCGGCGTCAACGATGGTGATGTAGTGAGGGTCTCATCTCGTCGTGCTTCGATCGATGTGCCCGCTCGAGTCGACGAAGGGCTACGCGAGGGGCTGGTTTTCATGACCTTGCACTATCCGGAAACAGCTGACGTGAACCAACTCACCATCGAGGCCTGGGACCCCAAGTCGGGGACAGCCGAGTTCAAGGCGACCGCTGTCCGTTTGGAGAAGGTGGGCGCCTAGGTGGATCTTGTCTTCATGGCCGCCGAGCCAACGCCGGCCGAGCGAGCCGTAATCACCAGGTCCATTCCAGAGAGCGAAACAGTTGAAGTCCTGGGCCGGGTGGTCCATGGGGGCCATGACGCCCGCCAACAGCGGCATTTGCTGCTACCAGCGCTGGCGGCTGTGCAGTCCGAGATTGGCTGGGTGAGTCCGGGGGCGCTCAACGAGATATGCCGGCGGTTGCTGGTGCCACCCGCCGAGGCCTATGGGGTCGCCACGTTCTACGCCCTGATCTCAATCGAGGAAAGACCACCTTTGGTGGCTCACGTCTGTGATGACATCGCCTGCCGACAGTCGGGTGGAAACGAGATACTTTCGGCTCTGGGGGATCGCCTCGATGTGATCACCTCCCCTTGCCTCGGGCAATGTGATCAGTGTCCGGTGGTGCTCATGCAGAGAGCCGGCCAGGACGACTTTGTCATCACCGCGGCTACCAGTGCTGATGTGGCCGCAGCTCTGAATGGAGCGGAGTCGGCGACCACTCCGTCTCACGTGGAAGGGGGTCGTTTGCTGAAGAGAGTCGGTCAGGTCGACCCGGGCTCCCTTGCCCAATATCGGCGAGAGGGCGGATATCAAGCCCTTGCCCGCGCCTTCGAGCTCGGGGCGGCGGCGGTCATCGAGGAGGTGAAGATGTCGGGTTTGATGGGCCGGGGTGGGGCCGCTTTTCCGACCGGGATCAAGTGGGAAGCAGTGGCCCGCGAGCCCGCCCCTCGCTACCTCGTGTGCAATGCCGATGAATCGGAGCCGGGGACGTTTAAAGACCGGGTGCTCATGGAGGGTGACCCCTTCTCTGTCCTGGAGTCGATGACCATCGCCGGCTTTGCCACGGGGTCTTCCCGCGGATACATCTATATACGGGGTGAGTATCCGCTCGCCTTCCATCGGCTCGAGACTGCCATTGCCGCATGCCAGGCGAATGGGCTTCTCGGTGGCGACATTCTTGGCTCCGGGTTCGACTTTGACATCGAGATACGCAAAGGCCAGGGCGCCTACATCTGTGGGGAAGAGACCGCTCTGTTCAACTCCATCGAGGGCTTCCGGGGCGAGCCCAGGCAAAAACCCCCTTTTCCTGTCCAGGTGGGTCTTTTTGGTCGACCCACCGCTATCAACAACGTGGAGACGCTCGCCAACGTCCCTCTCATCGTCCTCGAGGGCGGAGCAGCTTTTGGCGCTATCGGAACTCCAGACTCGACCGGCACCAGACTGTTCTGCCTGTCGGGCGACGTCGTGCGGCCCGGCGTGTATGAGGTCGCTTCAGGTGTGACCCTTCGGAATGTGATCGACCTGGCTGGAGGAATCGAGGGAGACCTGACGTCGATATTGCTCGGTGGGGCGGCGGGGTCCTTCATCGGTCCTGAGCATCTCGACTTGCGACTCACCTTCGAGGACGCCCGCGCCGCCGGAGTGTCTCTCGGTTCTGGGGTCATCATGGTCTTCAACTCGACCCGGGACATGAAGGATCTGGTCCGTCGGGTGGCCCGGTTCTTCCGGGACGAGAGCTGTGGCCAATGCGTGCCTTGCCGGGTCGGCACCGCCCGGGTGGAGGAAGCGGTGGCCCGGGCCAACGGGTCCATCGAGGCCAGCCTGATAGACGAACTCGACCGGGCCATGAAAGACGCCTCCATCTGCGGACTCGGTCACACCGCCGCCGCCGTGGTGCGATCGGCTATCGGGCTTGGCGTGCTGGGTGAATCCCGATGATCGACATCACCATCGACGGCGAGGTAGTGCAGGTCGTCTCCGGCTCCACCTTGTTGGATGCCTGTCGACTCATCGGTAAGGACCAGCCGACTCTTTGTTATCTCGAGACGCTCAGTCCCGTCAACGTCTGCCGGGTCTGCGTCGTGGAGCTGGAAGGGAGCCGGACCCTGGTTCCGTCCTGTTCTCGCATGGCCGAATCGGGGATGGTCGTGCAAACCGATAGCGAGCGAGTGCGCCACTCCCGCAAAGTGGTACTCGAGTTTCTCGCCTCGAGCGTGGACCTCTCTTTGGCTGGCAGCGAGGTCAGGGATTGGTTGGATCAATATGAGGCCCGCCCGGATCGATTCGGTCCTCGCGCAGCGCCAACGGGTGACCGCGATCGCCGCCACGCCGGGCATCACCATCGAACGACCGGCAGCGTCGCCGAGACCGTTCAACAGTCGATCAAGATCGACAACCCGCTCTACGTCCGTGACTACTCACGCTGCATCCTTTGTTATAAGTGTGTCGAAGCCTGTGGCGAGGACGCCCAGAACACCTTTGCCATCGCGGTGGCGGGTCGGGGCTTTGACGCCCGCATCTCCACTGAATTTGACGTTGCTCTGCCCGAGAGTGCCTGCGTCTATTGCGGCAACTGCATTGGAGTCTGCCCAACCGGCGCTCTCATGTTCCGATCCGAGCACGAGCTGCGACAAGCAGAAATGTGGGAAGAGGAACGCCAGACGGTCACACGCACCATCTGTTCGTATTGCGGGGTGGGCTGCAATCTCGATCTCCACGTTCAGGACAATCGAATCGAGAAGGTGACATCGCCCCAGGATCACGATGTCACGTCAGGCCACCTCTGCATCAAAGGTCGGTTTGGCTATGAGTACGTGCAGGAACTTGGAGATCTGGCGACTACCCCTATCGACGAGGTTCTGGCCCGCGCCCGGCAGCACTGATTTACCGTTCTTGTGACGGTCAGTACATGAATACGCGGGTCAAACGCACAAGAACAGAAGTTGGGATGATCAGCGCCCGCTTCGACGACCTCCGACCACATCGACGGCGCTCATTTCAGATGTCGGGCCTGGTCGAGGTCATCGAGGCCACCACGATCGACGTGGTTGTTGATGTCCTAGACGCGGCCGAGGTGGCGGTGACCTCAGGTCTGGGTGGCAGGCTTCGTTACTTACGAGGCTGCGCCCGCCTTTGACCCTGCACTCGTCGTGATCGAGCGCGAAGGGACCGACTTCGAGTGGCTGCCGCTGGCCTTGAAGTCAGCCTTTTCTAAAGGCTGGCGACGAACTCGGCGTATTCGTCAAGACGGGTGAGCACTTCCGGTGGGCTTTTAGGGGGAACGTTAAGGACGGCTCGAGACACTCCGAGGTCGGTCAGCTGTTGGATCTTCTCTTTGTCAGGCACGGCCGAAAAGGCCGATATTTCGAAGGTGGCAGGATCGCGGCCGGCGGCGGCCACAGCTGCGCGGACTGCTTCCAGACGTCCGATGAGATCATGGCGGGCATTAGGCATCCACCCATCGCAGAACTCCACCATGTCAGCAATCGTTTTAGGGCCGGCATCACCACCCATGATGATGGGAGGGTGGGGTTTTTGCACCGGCTTGGGCCAACCCCACGAGGGCTCCAGTTGGATCTCATCACCATCGAAGGACGCCACCTCCTTCGTCCAGAGTTCTTTCATGAGAAGGATCTTCTCGCGCATCAGAGCCCGGCGTTCGGTGTAGCGAACGCCATGAGAAGCCATCTCTTCCTTATTCCAGCCGGAGCCCACTCCGAAAATGAAACGCCCACCCGAGAGGAAATCGACAGAGGCAACCTCCTTGGCGAGCCAAACGTGATCTCTCTGGGGTACCAGCGTGATCCCGGTCGCCAGTCGGATGCGGGTGGTCACCGCCGCGGCCGCCCCAAGGGCGACGAAGGCGTCGTGGGTACGCGAGTAGAAGTCGGGCAGCGGGGGAGCTCCCACCTTGCCACCCCAGGGCGAGCGGCGCGACACGGGAATGTGAGAGTGTTCGGGAAACCACAACGACTCGAAGCCGCGCTCCTCGACTGCCCTAGCCATGTCGGGAGGCTGCAGGGTGAGGTCCGTGGGAAAGATCGAGATACCAAACTTCATCCGGCAGACGGTAGACGGAACCTCGAGGCGTGAGACGTGAGACGTGAGTATTAGAGATCAGATCCGTGCGGAGGGGCCGGTGCCTTTCGAAAGGTTTATGGAGCTTGCCCTCTACGG
This sequence comes from Acidimicrobiia bacterium, assembly GCA_025929005.1. Lineage (GTDB taxonomy): Bacteria > Actinomycetota > Acidimicrobiia > Spongiisociales > ZC4RG35 > JAICND01. The sequence goes on along the minus strand of JAICND010000013.1, from coordinate 933 downwards.
CCCTGATGGCTACTTCACCTCGGGTCCCCTGCGTTCGGAAAAGGCTGGTGACTTCCTCACCAGCCCTGAAGTGAGTCCGATGTTTGGCTCCACCCTCGCAGTATTCGTGGAGCAGGAGATGGTTCGCATCGGCGAGCCATTTCAGTTGATCGAAGTGGCTGCAGGTTCGGGAACCCTCCTGGGGCCGTTGCTTGCAACGTTTCCAGTCTCGGCCCGGGCAGTGGAGGTATCGGCAGCCGCCAGAAGGGCGCTTGCCGCCACCCTTCCCGAGCAACACATAGTCGGTGACTTCGCCGAGCTCCCCGAACCCATGCGGGGTGTGATCCTCGCCAACGAATTCGTTGACAACCTGCCCATGGCGATCGCCCAACTCACGCCAGGCGGTTGGAGAGAGCGTTGGGTGGGTCTCGATGGTGATGACCTCACATTCGTCGACCACCCGGTGAGGCCGGAGGTGAAGGCCTGGCTGCTCGAGTACGCCGGGCCGGTCGAACCCGGGGGGTGGGTCGAAGTGCAGCTTGAGGCGGCCGCCTGGTTGAAGACCGCCCTCGAGCGGTTGACGGCAGGGTGCGTGGTGTTGATCGATTATGGGGATCTGGCCGAAAACCTGTCGCCGCGGCGGCGCGACGGCACCCTTCGCACCTATCGCTCCCATCACCTCGGTCCCCATCCCCTCGACGAGCCGGGTGCGACTGACATCACCGCCGACGTCAACTTCAGCGCCCTCGTTGCTACCGCCTCGTCAGCGGGAGCGAGTGTGGAGCTGCACCGTCAGGATGTCTTTCTCAGCCGATTGGGGCTTCGGGGCACCCTACGCGAGCTACGACACCAGGAACTCGCCTCGGTTCGCTCTACCGACCAGACAGGGCGCCTCCGGTTGCGAAGCCGGATCATCGAGGCCGAGACCCTGCTTCCTCCCCGTGGCTTAGGTGA
>JAICND010000332.1 GCA_025929005.1 Acidimicrobiia bacterium | reverse complement strand
GGCCACATCGGCACTTTCACCGCAAACCCCAAGAACATGGCACCGAATACAAGGAAGCCGAATTGCCCGGCGAAGAGTTCGGGGGTCGTGTTGGCGATGTTGACGAGCTCCGGAATGTCAAAAGTCCGCGGCAATTGACCGGTGCCCGAGCGGAAGTAGAGGGCAAGGAAGCCCAACAGCATGAACGCCGAGCCAAACAGAGTGAAAAGGAAGAACTTGATCGCGGCGTAAAGCCGGGTTTCGGTTTCCCGGGCGAACCCTGGAATCTTGCGCGGGGTCTTGTCGCCCCAGATCCCGATCATGAAGTACATGGGGAGGAGGACTATTTCGAAGAAGATGAAGAACAGCACGAGATCAAGCGCCACAAAGGTGCCGTTCATACCAGTCGCCAGCAGCATCATCAGACCCAGGAAGGCCTTCGGGTTGCGTGGTTCCTCCCAGTGATTCCAGGAGTAGATAACTGACAGCACCACGATGAAGGTCGAGAGCAGTAACAGGGGCAGGCTGATTCCGTCCAGACCGATGTGGAAGTTGGCGTTGATAGCGCTGATCCACGACCGGTTGACCTCGAACTGGTAGATGTCGGCCCGGTTGAAGTCGAAGTTGGCGGCCAACACGACCGATATGACGAATGTCACGACCGATACCAGCAATCCCCAGGCCTTGATCACGGACTCCTTGCCGCGTGGGACCGCCATGAGCGCCAGGGCCCCGAGCGCGGGCAGGAACACGACTGCGCTCAGGCCCCACTGGTTCAGCAAATCCATCGTTACCGCACCTCTCCTATCGGAAGACCACTAACGCCACAACCAGCAACAGGGTCCCGGTCACGAACCCCGCCGCATACTGCTGCACTCGGCCACTCTGAAGACGACGAAGCGACCCTCCTGCCGAATCGGTGGCTGCCGATAGACCGTGGACGACACCGTCGATTCCGCGCTGGTCGAGACCTTGATAGACGATCCGCGACAGGAACAGCGACAAGCCGGCCACGCTGTTGACGACCCCGTCGATGACATAAGTGTTGGTCCAGTTGACCGCCCGAGCGATGGGGCCCTTGATCGGCTCGACGATCCCATACCAGTACAGGTCGTCGAGGAAGTACTTGCGTCGCAAGAGCGGGTATAGAGCCGGGATCTCGAGTCGATCCCGTTCGGCCTGCGAGGCGCGATCGGGCTTGAAGATGAGATAGGCGAGGAAGATTCCCAAGAGTCCAGCGATCCCCCCTGGTATCAGGGCGGCCAGGTCGAACGAAGTTGGCGCCTCTTCGGGATGAAACACCTCCCGAACCTCGACGAGGTGGTGGAAACCCGTGTAGACGCCGGGGATGTTGACCCAACCGGCCGCCACCGCCCCTACGGCTAGGGCCACCAGCGGCATCGTCATGACTCGAGGTGATTCGTGCGGGTGACCATGTCCGCGGTAGGTCCCATGGAACGTAAGGAAAACCATGCGGAAGGTATAGAAGGCAGTGACGAAGGCCGCCGCCACCCCGAGCCAGAGCACTGCGGTGGCTCCGGCGTGGTTAAAGGTGGCGAGGATCTCGTCTTTGGAGAAGAAGCCTGCCAGGGGCGGTATACCCGCCAACGCCAGGGCGCCGATCACGAAGGTGCGGTAGGTGGTCGGCATGTCTTTGCGGAGTCCGCCCATATCCGACATGTAATTGGAGTGAACAGCGTGGATCACCGAGCCGGCCCCCAGGAACAACAATGCTTTGAAGAAGGCGTGGGTCCACAGATGGAAGAGTCCGGCCGCATAACCTCCGGCGCCCAGCGCCGCCACCATGTATCCGAGTTGGCTCACCGTTGAATAGGCGAGCACCCGCTTGATGTCGTTCTGCACCAGAGCAAGCAGGCCGGTTATGAAGAGAGTCGCCGCTCCAATCCAGAGAATCCACGTCCTCGCGCCGGCCGCCATCTCTTCGTAAAAGGGATACATCCGGGCGATCAGGTAGACCCCGGCCGTGACCATGGTGGCCGCGTGCATGAGGGCAGAAACCGGTGTGGGGCCGGCCATGGCATCGGGGAGCCAAACATGAAGTGGGAACTGGGCGCTTTTGCCCATGGCTCCGAAGAAGATCAACAGCCCGGCTACCAGCGCCACTGCTCCTAGCGCCGCCGCGCCATCTTCGGCGAGGTGGAGGATCTCGTTGATGCGGAACGTGCCGGTGGTGACTCCCAGGATGACAGCCCCAAGGATCAAGCCCACATCGGCCACCTTGTTGACATAGAAAGCCTTCATGGCGGCTGATGAGTTCTCGTGCTTCTCCCAGTAGTGGCCAATCAACAAGTACGAAGCGAGACCAACTCCCTCCCACCCGATGATGAGCTGGACCAGGTTGGGAGCCCCCACAAGCACCAGCATCGACCCAGCAAAGAGGGACAGGGCGGCGAAGAAGAAAGGGACCCGAACATCACCCTTCATATAACCCACGGCATAGATGAAGACGAGGAGAGACACCGTGGTGACGACAAAGAACATCATCGATGACAGACCGTCGACGGTCCATCCCAACTCGAACACAAGTGGTTCGCCGGCGATCTGCCCAATGCGCCCGATTTCGAACTGGACATCGCGTGTCACTTCTTCGGTCAGATTGACGACCAGTAGAGCCGCGGAATAGAGCCAGTTGATTGCCATCGCCCCGATGGCAATCTCTGCCCCTTGGTACTTCATCCGCTTCCCCGCCAAGACGATCACGAGGAAAGCGACAAACGGAAGCACCAACAAGATCCCGGCGAAGTCGACCAAGAATCCGCTCATGACTGCTTACCCACGTCTCACCACTTCATGAGGTTCAGTTCGTCGACATTGGCCGAAGCTCTGTTGCGAAAAATCATCAGGACGATGGCCAGCCCGATCCCGACCTCGGCGGCCGCCACGGTGATCACGAAAATTGCGAAGACCTGTCCGATGGCT
>JAICND010000428.1 GCA_025929005.1 Acidimicrobiia bacterium | reverse complement strand
TGGATCGGTTTGATCTTTGGTGACCGGCGTCACCATGTGTCAATTCGGCCTGATAGCAGCGATGCTTGTGTTGGCAGCGTACGACTGCTTAGCGCCTCAACTCGGCGAAAACCTCGGAAGAGTTGTCGATGTCCCAGCGCTCGACAACCTTTCCGCCCTCGAAATGCATGACGGTGATCCCGATCATTGAGAACTGTCTTCCTGTCGGTTCGATACCCATCAGCTTCCCGGTGTGGCGGGCGTCAAGCGCATATCTCGCACAGAGCTTCTCGTCCTGTCCAAAGGTCTCAAGCATGTTGAGGTGTATTTCCGATGTGGCGGCGAACATGCCCTGATACATCGCGGCGACTGCTGCCTTGTTGGGAAAGTCGTAGTTGCCGGCGTGGAGCTTGATCCCTTCGGCATACAGCTCGAGATAAGAGTTGACATCTCCCGAGTGCCAAGCGTCCACCGCACGCATCAACGCAGCCTCGTTCTCTTTCACGCCCATCCAAGCTCCCTCCTCGGATCCGGTTGGTGGAATCTACGCCTAGTGAACGGCTCGCGCGTAGAACGCTGCCGAGCTAGACCATGGGGCGGCGGCTCCGAGGCCCGTCTCCGTCGATTGACCCGACCGGGTTTGATCACAGATGCGGACTGGACTTGGGGCGGAGAGATTAGAACCGACCTGGAAGGAGGTGCTGCAAGGCCTGCACGCGGTGGTGGCGAGCCGAACTCCTCAGGACCAAGCGACCTCGTAGAGCCGGCGGGGTTCTTCGAATCCTTTGAGGGCATGTTCGCCGCGGTCGACGAAGGTGAAGCCCTTGCCGGCGGTGAGATCACGGATCACGCTCGAAGCAAGAATCTGGCCGGGGCCTGCTTGGGCGCAGGTGCGGGCTGCCAGTTGGACTACTGCGCCGAAGAGGTCCTGGTTCTTTTCGACCGGTTCGCCTGCGCTCATCCCGATTCGCACCCGAAGCGAAACCTCGTTTTCCTGGTTCTGGAGGGCGAAGGCCTTCTGAATGGCGATCGAGGCTTCGACCGCTCGTACCACGGAGCGAAAACAGGCCATCACCCCGTCCCCGGTATGTTTGACCCGGTTGCCGTACCCCTCGCGCAGGGCATTGTCGATGATCTCGTCGTGAATCCTGAGGAAGTCCATTGCCGCAACGTCTCCCAGGCGCTCGGTCAAAGCTGTGGATCCCTCGATATCGGTGAATAGGATCACCCGAAAGGCGCTGTCCTGAGGTGGAGGACTCCCCGACGCCTCGTTCCAGGGCGGCTCTTCGGCTGTGGAACCGAGCAGCTGGGCAATGGACCCACTTTGCACGGAAATGATCTCGTCGGGAAGTAGGCCATGCGCCTCGGCATGGACGGCTATCGCATCCTCTTTGCTCGGGGCATCGACCAGGCAGAAGATCTTGGTCAGGTCGTCATCGAACCAGTACCGCAAATAGCGGACGTTGCGCTTCCACTGTGCTTCTAAGTCCTTCATATGGGCGAGCGCGACATCCCGGGGAGCAACCCCCCCGGGGATGTTGTGCAAGTCGAGAAATAGCCCCAACCGACTCCTCCGTAGCGAGCGGACGGACCATATCAAGTTTTTCCCCAGAGCTCTCCCACTCCGGAAGGATTGGAGATCCTCCCGGCTTCGCCGGTCTCCCCCCTGAGGGGGGAGAAACGAGTCAGGATCAGGGAGCTTCCAGTTTGGCTGGCGCCTACCCTCGCCAGGCGATGCCGCTGCTCGAGACACCGCTTGCCCAGCACCTGCTCAAGCAGATGAGGTTTCGCTGTATCGGTCCCACCCGTGGCGGGCGTTGTGTCGCCGTGGCCGGAGATCCGGTGGACCGAGCCACCTTCTATTTCGGAGCCGTCGCCGGTGGGATCTGGAAGACCGAGGACGCCGGCACCACCTGGCGGAACGTGAGCGACGGGTTCCTCCGCACCAGCTCGGTCGGCGCCCTGGCGGTCTCGGACTCCGACCCCAATGTCATCTTTGCCGGGATGGGAGAAAGCTGTATCCGTCTCGACGTCTCTCACGGCGACGGCGTCTACCGCTCCGCCGACGGGGGTCGGACCTGGACTCACTGCGGCTTGGCCGACACCCGCTACATCGGTGAGATCCGCATCCACCCCAAGAACCCCGATCGGGTCTTGGTCGCCGCCCTCGGTCACGCCTTCGGCCCCAACGAGTCCCGGGGTTTGTTCTCCACCACCGACGGCGGCAAGACCTGGAACAAGGTTCTCTATAAGAGCGACCGGGCCGGGGCGGTCGACGTCAGCTTCGATCCCAAGAACCCCGAAGTGATCTATGCCACCATCTGGCAGGCCTACCGCAACTTCTGGGAGATGTCGAGCGGCGGCCCCGACTCCGGGATCTGGAAG
>JAICND010000020.1 GCA_025929005.1 Acidimicrobiia bacterium | reverse complement strand
TTCGGCGGAGCCGGAATGTCCTCGAGGCGCCGCCAGGCCACAAGGAAGGTCTCGGCGCAGGCATCTGCCGCATCGGCCGCCCTCGTGCGCCGCATGCAATAAGCGAGCACGGGCTTGGAGTGCTCCTTGTAGATGGCGTCAAAGAGCGAGTTGGGGGGAACGGTGCCCATCATCGCTTCATGTCCACCTGGCTTCGATGATTGACAAGATTCTCGCCGAATTCTCTTGTCAGCGCTCCGACCCCACTGGACATAAGTGGGTCAACCGGAACACCGGTCTGGTGATTCGGAGGGGAGATGTGGGGTCGGGTGTTCGCCCGGCCCCACATCGCGCTGGGTGCCTTCCACGGGCTATCATTTCAAGGTATACGGCGCCCCCAACTGATGGGAGGCGCCGGCCTTTCGGGGGTGGTGTAAACGGCAACACGACAGGTTCTGGCCCTGTTATTGAGGGTTCAAGTCCTTCCCCCCGAGCCAGCGTCGGTCGTAAGCCGCGCTGAACAACCGAACCTCTCGGCCCTGTCGTCTAGTGGTCTAGGACGCCGGCCTCTCAAGCCGGTAACGCGAGTTCGAACCTCGTCGGGGCTGCCCATTCTCACGCGCCGATCACCGCCTAGGCTGATCGGCATGATCCCCATGGTGGCCGGTTATGTGATGGGTACGAGAGCAAGCGCTCGAGCCGGGGCCATGAGCGTTGTCGCCAACCACATGACGCTCACGGGTTCCGCCGCCGACGCGGTGGCGGCCCTCGATGAAAGAGTGGATCGGCTTCTCATGGTGGTCGAAGCGCTCTGGAGTTTGCTGTGCGAGCACGGCTACACCGACGAACAGCTCGCCGCCCGGATCAAGGAACTCGACCTCGCCGACGGCGCCGCCGATGGTCGCCATGCCCAAAGAGCCTCGGTGTGCAAGTCGTGCGACTCCAAGATTCCTGCGGGAATGGTCCGCTGCCAGATCTGTGGCACCGAAACCGGATTCGTGCCCGGACCCCTCGACGGAATCTGACGATTCTCGGGGCTGTGGCTCCCGTAAGTGGGAGCCTGAACCCGGGGTTCCCGGATCTAGACCGGGCGTCGGCGCCTCGACGAGATGAGGCCGGTATCGAATCCAGCCAGGTGCAGGCCTCCGGCGAAACGGGCGTGTTCGATCTTCAAACATCGGTCTTGGACCACCTTGAGCCCGGCGGCCCGCGCCATTGCGGCCGCCTCATCATTGCGAAGACCAAGCTGGAACCAAACCACCTTGGCACCCACCTCGATGGCTTCTTGGACCACCGCGGGAAGTTCGGCAGCCTTGCGGAAGCAGTCGACGATGTCTGGGGGCCCGGGAAGGTCACGCAGCGTCGGGTAGCACTTGAGACCGAGCACTTCTTCCGCGTGAGGGTTGACCGGCCACATCGTGTAGGGCGTCCGGGTTAGATAAGTCGCCACGAAGTTGGATGAGCGCAACGGATTGGGCGATACCCCCACGAGCGCGACCGTTCGCGACTCGCGCAATATCTGGAGGCGTTCACCTGGAGTGGCGTCCACAGACACAACGGTCATGGGATCGCACCAAGCGCCTGATCGAGGTCGAAAATGATGTCTTCGACGTCCTCGAGTCCCACCGAGATCCGGATCATGTCGTCCCCCACCCCCGCTGCAACCCGCTCCTCAACGGGAACCTGCTGATGGGTCGTGGAAGCGGGGTGAATCACCAGGGTCTTTGCGTCGCCCACGTTGGCGAGGTGGGAAGCAAGCTCCACCTTCTCGATGAAAGTCTTACCCCCGATGAATCCACCTTTGACCCCAAATGTAAAGACCGCTCCGGGTCCGGCCGGCACGTATTTCTTCACGCCAACATCGTCGGCCGCCGGATAGCTGACCCAGGCGACGGCTGGATGCGCTGTCAGGAATTCGGCCACCGCCCGGGCATTGTCGACGTGGCGCTGCATCCGGAGAGGGAGAGTCTCGAGACCAAGTAGAAGCAAGAAGGAATTAAACGGCGACAGAGCCGCCCCAACATCCCGCAACAGCTCTGTCCGGGCCTTGGTCAGATACGCGTATTCGCGGAAGTTCTCCCAGAACCGAAGCCCGTGGTATGCCGGGGAGGGTTCGGTGATAAGCGGAAACCGACCATTGGCCCAGTGGAAACGGCCCGATTCCACGATGACCCCGGCGATCACTGCACCGTGTCCCCCGATGAACTTGGTCGCCGAGTGAACGACGATGTCGGCTCCCCATTCGATGGGCCGGCACAGGTACGGAGTCGCAAACGTGTTATCGATCATCAATGGCACCCCGTTGCTGCTAGCTACGTCGGCGACACCTTCGATGTCGAACACCTCAGCGCGGGGATTCCCGATGGTTTCGCCGTAAAGGAGCTTCGTCTTGTCTGACACGACGGCCGCGAAAGCGTCAGGGACGGGATCGACGAACGTCACGTTGATGCCCAGGCGTCGCAGAGTCACGTCAAACTGGGTATAGGTCCCGCCATAGAGGTTGCGAGCCGCCACGATCTCGTCTCCCGCCTGACACAATGTCAAGATGGCTATGAGCTGCGCGGCCTGGCCCGAGCCGGTGGCCAAGGCCCCCAATCCCCCTTCCAGCGATGCCATTCGCTCCTCGAAGGCGGCATTCGTCGGGTTGCCTATCCGCGTGTAGATGTTGCCGTAGGTTTGTAGGGCGAAGAGGTCGGCGGCCGTCTGGGCGTCTTCGAATACGAATGATGTCGTCGCATAGATCGGCATTGCCCGCGCCCCCGTCTCCGGATCAGGGCGTTGCCCGGCGTGGATTGCTCGCGTTGAGAACCCGTAACTCATTTCGCCAGGGAGTGTAAGAAGAGAAAACCCCCGGCCCAACGGACCGGGGGTTAGGGGTCGAGAGGATTGGTTGATGACTCAGCTAGCCAGAGCTCTGTCTGCCATCCCCACACTGATCCTGCGAGGCTTGGCCTGTTCAGCCACCGGGATCGAAATGGTCAGGACACCGTGGTCATAACCCGCTTCGATCTGATCGGGGTCGAGGCCCTCTCCCAGATAGAACTGACGGGTGAAAGTCCCCTGGGGCCTTTCGTTGACGAGCCACGAGGCTCCCTCTATGTCGGCGAACTTGCGCTCGGCACTCACCGTCAGCGTGTTGTTGTCGACGGTGACGTCGATCGACTCGTTGTCGACGCCGGGCAGATCCACGTGGAGATAAAACCGGTCGCCAAGTCGGTAGGCGTCAACCGGAACAAACGACGGTCGGGTATTACCCAGGACCTGACGGGTGACCCGGTCCAACTCCGCAAAGGGATCGAAACGCATCAACATGTGACCTCCTATATGACAGTGACGGTTTCTAGGTCACATTATATATAGGAAATCTGATACGTCAAGACTCAAGACTGGCCAAGGCAGACAGGACTGCATCGACCTCACCTGGCGTCGAGACGTGTACAAATCCGATCCTGGTCAAGCCCCCCCTGTCCAGAAACCCCAGGCGGGACATGGGCTCGACCGCGTAGTAGTGGCCCGACCAGGTTGCGATGCCGACGTGGCCGAGTTGTCGGGCCACTTCGCTTGCAGGCAGGGAGTCGACCTCAAGCGCGAAAGTGGGAACTCGTCCTTCGAGCCCTGGTTGACCCACCACGCTCACCCCGGATGGCAGCCCGGTCAGGAAACGGTCGGCCAGCGCCATTTCGTGAGCCCCGATCTCAGAAAACGCTGCGTCTAGGGCTCCTCTCCGGTCGGCTCCCCAACCCAGCGAGGCGAGGTAGTCGACTGCGGCGGTAAAGCCCGCCAGCAGTTCAAAGGGGCCTGTGCCGGTCTCCCAGCGACCCGGGCCCCGGTCAGGAGCGGGTCTGACCTTGAAGGCGGGTAGTTGCTCGAGAAGGTCGCCTCGCATCCACATGACTCCGAGATGGGGACCGAAGAACTTGTAGGACGAACACACCAGGAAGTCACAGCCGATCGCCTGGACATCGATGCGCCTATGGGGAGCGAGATGCACGGCATCGACAAAGGTGAGAGCACCGACCGAACGGGCGGCCCTGGCAAGTCTCGGGACATCCACGAGGGTTCCGAAGGCATTTGAGCACGCTGTCACCGCCACCAGCCGGGTACGCGCATCGATCATCGCCTCGAGTTGGTCGAGGTCAATGGCAGTGGTCTTCCGATCGAAGTCCACGAAGTCAACCCTTACCCCCTTGGAGGCGGCTGCCCTCACCCATGGAGTGACGTTGGCGTCGTGATCAAGGGCGGAGAGGATGATGCGATCGCCCTCCTTCCACCCCTCTGATAGCGCTCGGCTAACGGCGAAGGTCAGCGAAGTCATATTGGGACCGAAGATCACCTCGGTAGGCTCACCACCTACGAAGTCCGCCGCCGCCGCGCGAGCACGGTCGACGGTGGCCTCGGATCTCCTGGACGATCCGAACTGTCCCCCCACATTCGACATTGACGATGCGAGGGCTTCGGAGACTGCTCTGATGACCCGGTTGGGTACCTGGGTTCCGGCCGGACCGTCGAGGTAGATTTGCGGACCGGCCAGGGCAGGGAACTCGGCTCGCAGCGCCTCCACATCAAGCATGAGGCTCCTGTTTATCAGGTAGGGACTCTCTCGATGCCGAAATCAATATCCTGCACCTCATCGAGAATCATTCCGATCTCAGGATCCTGACCGGAAGCGATCGCAGACCCCTGGCCCGGTATCTCGGTTTGCTGGCAGCTTCGGTCGCGGTGGCAATTGTCGTTGCCATGGCTTTGTTCTGGCCCCAATCCGATCAGATGCCTGATACCAGTGGTCTTGGGTTCACCTCCCAGGTGATAACTGCCGAGGTGTCCGAGGTGGTGGAAGGAACCTGTTCCTTTGCCGACGACGTGTCCTGTCGACGGGTCACATTCTTGATATTGGAGGGACCCGACGCCGGCACGATCACACTCGAGGAATGGCAGCTCGTCCCTTCGAGTCCCGAGTTCGAGCTGGGCGATCGCGTCCTGCTCAATGTGGTTCCGGAGGCGCCAGCCCTGGAGCGATATCAGTTTTCGGATCGGGAGCGGCGACCCCTCCTCGTGGGAGTGGGACTCGTTTTCCTGCTCGTAGTGCTCATATTGGCGAGGAGCAAGGGGGTGGGAGCCGTGGCCGGCCTGGCGGCGTCGCTGCTGGTGATCTTTGTCTATGTGGTGCCGGCGATCCTCACCGGTCGACCTCCTGAGCTGGTCGCCATCGTGGGTGGCAGCGCCATCGGCATGGCTGCCCTGTACCTGACCCACGGCCTCAAGCCGTTGACACATGTGGCAGCTATTGGGACGTTTGCGTCTCTGGCGCTGACTGTGGCCTTGTCGGCCATGGTCACGAGACTGGCCGACCTCAGCGGCGTCGTCTCGGAGGAGGCGAGCTTCATACTTGTGCTTGAGACCGTCGACCTTCGGGGGCTTCTTCTGGCGGGAATGGTGCTGGGTGCCCTGGGAGCGTTGGACGACGTCACTGTCACCCAGGCGTCCGCAGTCTGGGAGCTGCACGGGGCCAATCCTCAGCTCGGACCCAGCGACTTGTTTGCGTCCGGACTGCGGGTCGGCCGCGACCACGTTGCGGCCTCGGTCAACACGCTGCTGCTCGCCTACGCGGGCGCGGCCCTGCCACTGCTTCTTCTCTTCGGATTGAGCGGGCTGCCGTTGGGCGTGATCGCCAACTCCGAGGTCGTGGCGGTCGAGATCATCCGCACCCTGGTGGGGTCGATCGGGTTGATCTCGGCGGTGCCAATCACGACCTGGCTGGCGGCCCGGGTGGTGGCGCCGCCGCTTGCCTCATCGGCCTAGCTCAACTGGCGCGCCGTATCTCTTCTTGCCAGAGCCGGCGCAGCTTGACGCGCTCTTTCGGAGTGTGCCCACCCCAGATGCCTTCGAACTGGCGGGTCTCGATGGCGTACTCGAGGCACGCACGGGCCACCGGGCAGGAGGCACACACCTCCTTGGCCTGGTTGATGGCGACCGTGTCTTCGGGGGTGGGGAAGAAGTCGACCTCGGTCAGGTCGCGACACAGCGCTTCCTCACGCCAGCTTGTCAGTTCATCAGGTTCTACGGGGATCATTCATCATCGATTGTGGGGAATTACTTAAACGCCCGTCAAGGCGTTTTAGTTCCCTGAATTCGACGATCCCGCGCCATGAAAATGGCGAGGGCGACCAGCATCACGGCAGGCACCAACAAGCCTCGCCCCGCAGACACCAGAGCCCGTAACAAGACTTGCAGCCCTAGGAACGGTGCCGATAGGAGCGAGCCAGCATCGAGCCCGCTCAGCCAGTCAAGGATCTGGGAAAGCAGCGATTGGGTCAGCGTGGGCGAGAGCACAACTCCCGCAGAAGAAGGGGGGAGAAGGGAGACGGCCGAGGAGACGAGGTCGGACCTCAATGAAGGAGAAGATTCCACTAACGACCCCGCTACGCCCACCAGCTGGGAGGAATTGGTTTCAGAGCCAGGAGGGGTTCCGCCTCCTATGGGCGGAGGATTCGGTTCTATGGGCGGGTCGATCACGTCTTCAACGGTGTCGAGAATCGGGTCATCAACCTCCTCCACCGGATCAAGCGGAGGGTCGGTGATGGGGTTAACCACCTCCTCCACCGGATCAAGCAGAGGGTCGGTTACCGGTGATAGGACCTCCACGACGGGATCGGCCACCGGTTCGAGGATCTCCCCCGCAGGTTCGGTGGTGGGCGCCAAGACTGTTCCTACCGACTCTGTCACCGGCTTCAAGGGCTCGACCAGCGGCCCCAACAGTTCACCGGGTCCGTATGAATGGGAGGGTGGAGCGGCGTAGGCCGGGGCGGCGATCAGCACTAGAAGCAAGCCCCCGACCACTGCCCTTGCCCTGGCCATCAAGTTCCTATCGGCACAGTCCGCCATTTCCTGTAGCCGTCAAGCAAGGAAGAAAGGCGCCGATAGGCCATGTGATGGCTTCCTCGTTCCGCCATAAAGCGGAGACCGCGGCCGGGGCCCTGGCTTTCCTGACCCTGATCGGCGCCGCCGTCGGATTTGCCTTGGCGGACCAAACCTCACGTGTCACCTCTGATCTCAGCGACGTGCAGAAGCTGGAGGGTGCCTCTACCGACGCCGCCCTTTACCGAGCCAACCTGGCCATAGCGGTCGCCGGGGTCGCCGCCCGCGATCAAGCCACCGTGGCTGCCGCTGTGGCTGCCGGCTACGAAGCGCTCGACCTCCTGACTGAGATGACCTCCCTGGGAGCCAATTTCGCCGACGATCTGACCCTGCTTCGAGAGGCGGCACGGCAGGTCGGCGACTCCTTGAACACTGACGACCCTGATGCCGCAGCTGACGAGGCGCTGAGTGCGGCAGGACCTGCCTTGAATCGGATCGCTTCACAACTCGCCGCCGCCAGTAGGGAGTTGACTGCTGCGATCGCGGCCGAGCAAGCAGAAGCAGGACGAGCAGCTCGACTGTCGTCCTTTTCAGCCGCGCTGATCGCTCCCGCCCTGGTTCTCTTGGCATATCGTCGCTCCGCTCGGCGCCGCCTCGACCACCAGCGTCTTCAAGCCGAACTACAGCGCACGAACGACCTCGGTCGAGCAAAGGACGAGCTCATTGCCGGGCTCAGTCATCAGCTCCGGACTCCTTTAACTGGCATCCAGGGGTTCGCTTCTGCCGTTCTCGAGCAGGCAGAACACGGGCAACTCGATACATCGCGAGTGATGGAGATGACCGGGGCCATCTATGAGGAATCCCAGGACCTGGGTCGGATGATTGACGACTTTCTGGTCGCGTCTCGCAGCGAGGCTGGGAGCCTGTCCTTTGTTCTAGTCCCATCTCTGATGGCCGATGCGATCAGACCGGTGGTCGAGGCGACCAACAGGGCTGGCCGCCATCTGACCTTGGAGATCGAGGACCAGCTCGTCCTCGTCGACCCGTCCCGTGTGAGACAGCTTCTACGGAATCTGATCGACAATGCTTACTCCCATGGCCGAGAACCGGTCGCCCTCCGAGGACGAAGGAGGGGAGACCGATATGAGCTCCAGGTGGTCGATCTGGGGCCGGGGATACCACCTGCCGATCTTGCCAAGGCTTTCGCCGGCTTTGTCCATTCAGGTAGGGAGGCGACGGTCACCGGCAGCCTCGGGCTGGGCCTACACGTCGCCCGGACGTTGGCCGAGGGCCTGGGCTCAGACCTTGTCTATCGGCGCGAAAAAAACGAGACCATTTTCGAGATCGAACTTCCGTTGGTTCCTAGTACTCCCGAGGACGCGGACAGTTATTCGTTGGCGGTCGGATAGGGCGGCGGCACCGCCCCAGGTTCGAATCGACCAAGTTCTGCCCGGGCAACCGACCTGCGATGAACCTCGTCGGGCCCATCGGCGACCTGCAGCCAGCGGCCCATCGACCACAGCTCCGCGATTGGGTAGTCATCGGTGAAGCCCGCCGCTCCAAACACCTGCATAGCCCGGTCGGCCACATAGGTCAGCACCTCGGGGGCCACCACCTTGATGGCCGCGATCTCGACCCGGGCGCCTTTGGTTCCCTGATGGTCGATCAGCCAGGCTGTCTTTAGGACCAGTAGGCGGGCTTGCTCGATCTTGATTCTCGAATCGGCGATCCATTCCTGGATGACTCCCTGGTCGGCCAGCGGCTTGCCAAAGGCCGTGCGGGCCTTGGCCCGCTCACACATGAGTTCGAAACACCGTTCCGCGGCGCCGATCGCCCGCATGCAATGGTGGATACGCCCGGGACCGAGGCGGGCCTGGGCGATGGCGAAGCCGCCGCCCTCCTCACCCAGCAGGTTGGTTACGGGCACCCGGACCTTGTCGTAATGAACCACCGGATGCCCACCGCGATCCTGGTAACCGAAGACCAGGGGTTGTCTCTCGACGATCACTCCGGGAGTATCGAAGGGCACCAGCACCATGCTCTGTCGGTGATAACTGTCGGCTTCGGGATTGGTGACTCCCATCACGATCCCCACCTTGCATCGGGCCGAGGCGGCGCCCGAAGAGAACCACTTGCGGCCCGAGATGACGTACTCGTCACCTTCACGCTTGATCCGGGTCCTGATGTTGGTGGCGTCGCTGGAAGCGACATCGGGCTCGGTCATGGAGAAGCAGGATCTGATCTCGCCTTCCAGAAGCGGAGCCAGCCACCGTTCCTTCTGCTCGGGGGTGCCGAACATGTGGAGGATCTCCATGTTGCCGGTGTCGGGAGCGGAGCAGTTGAGGGTTTCGGGTGCAAGCCGTGGGCTCCATCCGGTGATCTCGGCCAGGGGGGCGTACTCGAGTACCGAGAGGTTCCCACCTTCTTCATGGCCTGGGAGAAAGAGGTTCCACAGACCTCGGCTCCGGGCCTCTTTCTTCAGGTCCTCGATGATCTGGGGGTGATGATGGGGATCTCCGGCCGCCGCCATCTGTTCCTCATAGGTGGACTCGGCCGGCAACACGGCTTCGTGCATGAACGAGAGCAGCTTCGATCGAAGCTCCTCAACCCGGGGCGTGTAAGCGAAGTCCATGTAGGGACGCTAATCCGCCAACCCCGGGTTCAGGCTCCCACTTTTGGCAACTACAGCCCCGAGAGTGGTCAGATACCCTCGCCCGATGCATGATGATCTCAAGACCGCGGTCAAAGCCCTCCGTCCCGAACTGATCGCAACCCTCGCCGACCTGGTGCGAATCCCCTCGGTGAGCGCACCGTCCTATGACCCTGCACCGGTCCGCCGGTCAGCCGAGAAGGTGGCTTCGTTGTTTGCAGAGGCGGGTGTGTCGGGAGTCCAGTTGTTGGAACTCGACGGCGCCCACCCGGCGGTGTTTGGCGAGATCGCCGGGCCCGAGGGAACGCCAACGGTCCTTCTCTACGCCCACCATGACGTACAGCCTCCCGGCCCTGCAGAACTTTGGGAAACCGGTCCGTTCGATCCTTTTGAGAAAGACGGTCGCCTCTATGGCCGCGGTGCCTCTGATGACAAATCGGGCGTAATCATGCACCTCGGCACCATCAAGGCCTTTCAGGGCCAACTTCCAGTTGGAATCAAGCTCTTCATCGAGGGTGAGGAAGAGGTCGG
>JAICND010000379.1 GCA_025929005.1 Acidimicrobiia bacterium | reverse complement strand
TATGTCGACCTACACGTGCAGCCGGGTGCCCGCCAGACGAAAGTCGTCGGCCCCCATGACCGAGCTTTGAAGATCGCCGTGACAGCCCGTCCCGTGGATGGCCGCGCCAACGAGGCCGTAATCAAAGTGATGGCCGGAGTGTTAGGCCTCTCCTCGAGCGATGTATCGATCGTGGCCGGACATACCGCTCGCCGTAAACGTCTCTTCGCTAAATCGATCAGCAAGAACGATGCCCGATTGAGGATCCAGGCAGCTCTCGAAGCCGACTTGCCGTAGCCGCTGCAACCGTCGAAAGTTCTCCCATGCCTTTCGATGTCGAGGCACTGGCAGCAGAAACGTTGGTCGATCCCGATGGCAACCCCCACCGTCTAGGTGACGTGTGGGCTGACCAGACCCAGGTGATCCTGTTCCTTCGTCACTTTGGCTGACTGACCTGTCGCGAGCGAGCCGGTCAGGTCCGCGACAGATATGACGAGATTCTGGCGACCGGCGCCGGGGTTGTCGCGATCGGTACCGGCGGCAAGAGATATGCCCAGGCTTTCATCAAGGATGAAAGAGTGCCATTCTCAGTCCTCCTCGACGAGGACGGCACCGCCGCCGAGATAGTGGGGACGAAGACCCTCAACACCATGGCCCTGCTCTCACCCTCCCAGGTCAGGGCCGGCGCGCGGGCTCTTCTCGCCGGCAACGTCCAGCACAAGTACGGGAGACGACCCAAACAGCTTGGGGCGAGTCTGGTCATCGCCCCCGACAACCTCTTGCTATACGAGGACTACGAAGACTTCGCCGGCGATCATGCCGATCTCGACGAGATCATCGGCGTGCTCAAACGCAACAACGCTTCCTGACAGCATCCATTAGCGTCCCCGGCATGGAGACCGGCCTTCGGACTGACCTGGCCCAGCGCACCGCCGACCTCAGGAGCCAGGGTCTCTTCAAAGCCGAGCGCATAATCACCTCACCCCAAGCAGCTCACATAACCCTCTCCGGCGGCCGCGAGGTCTTGAACCTCTGCGCCAACAACTACCTCGGCCTCGCTCACGATCCGACCCTGGAGATGGCCGCGGCAGGCGCCCTCAAGAAGCACGGTTATGGGATGGCCTCGGTGCGATTCATCTGCGGCACCCAGGACGTTCACACCGAGTTGGAAGCCCGCCTCTCACGCTTCCTGGGCATGGAGGACACAATTCTCTATTCGTCCTGTTTCGACGCCAACGGTGGCCTCTTCGAGACTCTGTTGGACGAGAACGACGCGGTCATATCGGATGCGCTGAACCATGCTTCGATCATCGATGGGATCCGCCTCTGCAAAGCCCGGCGATATCGCTACGCCAACAACGACATGGCCGAGTTGGAATCGTGTCTAAGGGAGGCAGGTGACGCCCGTTACCGCCTTATCGCCACCGACGGCGTTTTCTCGATGGACGGTGTGATCGCCGATCTGGCTTCGATCTGTGAGCTGGCCGAACGCCACAACGCCATGGTGATGGTCGACGATTCGCATGCGGTCGGGTTCGTTGGCGAGCATGGCCGCGGCAGCCCCGAAGCGACGGGCACCGAAGGGCGGATCGACTTACTGACGGGCACTCTCGGCAAGGCCCTGGGAGGAGCGAGTGGTGGATATACCGCCGGTGCAGCTGAGGTGGTCGGGTGGCTGCGCCAGCGCTCGCGGCCCTATCTCTTCTCCAACAGCCTGGCTCCCGTGATTGCGGCCACCTCGATCGAAGCCATCGACCTAATCGACCGCAGCGATGCGTTGCGACAGCGGCTCCGCGACAACTCGACGTATTTCCGACAGGAGATGAGCAAAGCCGGTTTCGAGCTCACTGGAGACGGCCATCCGATCATCCCGGTCATGGTCGGCGACGCCCGAGTCGCTTCCGTGATGGCCGACCGGATGCTCGAGGAAGGCGTGTACGTCGTCGGCTTCTCGTATCCGGTTGTTCCTCAGGACAAGGCCCGCATCCGGACCCAGATGTCGGCCGGACACACCGAAGCCGACCTCGATCAGGCGATCGCTGCCTTCGTGAAGGTTGGACGCGCTCTCGGAGTCGTCGGATGAGGGCATTGGTCAAGTCCTGGCCCGAGCCTGGCATGTGGCTCGAAGATGTTGCCACCCCGAAATTCGGCCCCCAGGACGTGTTGATCGAAGTCGACAAGACCTCCATTTGTGGGACGGACCTGCACATCTATCGCTGGGACGAGTGGGCCCAGAAGACCATCAACGTGCCCCTGACGGTGGGGCACGAATTCATGGGTCGAATTGTCGAAATCGGCTCGGCAGTGGAAGGCTTGGGAGTTGGCCAGCGGGTCTCCGGCGAAGGGCACATCACTTGTGGGCACTGTCGAAACTGCCAGGCTGGCCGCCGCCACTTCTGTCACCACCACCTGGGTCTGGGCGTGACCCGTCCAGGAGCTTTCGCCGAACTTGTGACGATCCCGGCCGCCAACGTCTTTCCCCTTCCCGACCACATCGATGATGACACCGCCGCCATCCTCGACCCACTCGGCAACGCCACCCATACCGCTCTCAGCTTCGATCTCGTTGGGGAGGATGTCCTGGTGACGGGAGCCGGGCCGATCGGCGTCATGGCCACCGCCATTGCCCGTCATGCCGGATCTCGATTCG
>JAICND010000216.1 GCA_025929005.1 Acidimicrobiia bacterium | reverse complement strand
CCGGCGGCGACGCTTCGCACGTCGTCCTTGAAGCGCCGCAACGAACCGATCTGACCGTCGAACACCACCACGCCATCCCGTAAGAGACGGGCGCGGGAATTGCGAACGATCTCACCATCAGTGACATAACAACCGGCCACCAGGCCGATGCGGGGCACCTTGAAGGTGGCTCGGACCTCAGCATTGCCAAGTACTACCTCGACCTCATCGGGGGCAAGCTTGCCGACGAGCATCTGCTCGAGCTCTTCCAGCAGCTCGTAGATGATTCCGTAGGTCCGCACCTCGATGCCCTTCTCCTCGGCCAGTCTGCGCGTCTTTCCATCAGGGCGAACGTTGAAGCCGATGATGACTGATTCGGTCACCTCGGCCAGCTTCACATCGTTCTCGTTGATGCCGCCTACGGCCCCGTGCATGACCTCGATGCGGCCACCCTCGCGTTTGATTTTGGCAAGCGACTCGCGCAGTGCCTCCAGCGAGCCGTGAGCGTCCGCCTTGAGAATCAACCGCAGCTCTGCCTCTTCTGCCCGCAATTGCTCGAGCAGGTTGGCCAGCCTCTCCCGGGCATTGCCGGGGGCATTGAGGAGGGCCTCCCGCTGGGTGTGGAGTCGTTGCTCGGCGGAGGCGCGGGCTTCTCGGTCGCTGCCCACCGCCTCAAAGGCGTCACCGGCAGTCGGGATGTCTGCCCAACCCATGACGAGTGCTGGCCCGGAGGGACCGGCCTCCTGCATCCGCTTGCCGGTGTGGTCCATCATGGCCCTGACCCGGCCCGCGGCCGGCCCCGCCACCAGTGCGTCTCCCAGCCGAAGCGTTCCCCGCTGGACTATCAGGGTGGCTGTTGGTCCCATGCCCGGATCGAGCTGAGACTCGATTACCACGCCGGAAGCAGGGGCATTGGGGTTGGCCCGGAAGTCTTCGAGTTGGGCGATCAGGTCGAGGATCTCGAGAAGACTGTCGACTCCGCGCCCCGTGAGAGCCGACACTTCCACGGCCGGGATGTCGCCGCCGAGGTCTTCGGTAACGACCTCGAACTCGGTCAGCATGGTCCGAACCCGCAACGGGTCGGCCTCGGGGAGATCGACCTTGTTGATGGCAACGACCATTTTGACACCAGCCGCTTTGGCGTGGCTGATGGCCTCGATCGTTTGCGGCATAACACCGTCATTGGCTGCCACGACCAACACCACTATGTCTGTGACTTCGGCACCGCGGGCACGCAGTGCGGTGAACGCTTCATGGCCCGGCGTGTCGATGAATGTGATCCGGCGCCCTCCCACCTCAACCTGATAGGCGCCTATGTGCTGTGTGATCCCCCCTTGTTCGCCGGCCACAACGTTCGACTTTCGAATGGTATCGAGCAAGGTCGTCTTGCCATGGTCGACATGACCCATCACCGTTACGACCGGAGGCCGCGGGACCAGAGAAGCGGGGTCGTCGTCGAATCGCCGCTTTTCTTTGACAGGTGAGCGGGCGACCGGCTGTTCGATCTCAACGATCGCCCCGAACTTCTCGGCCACGCTCTCGAGGTGATCAGCTGGCATCACCTGGCCAACGCCTGCGATCACTCCCCGAGTCAGTAGTTCTTTGACAACATCACCGGGACTCTCTCCCAATGCCCCGGCAAACTCACCGACGGTGGCTCCCGCCGGAAGGGTGACCACTTTCACCTCCCTCGCCGGAGCCGGAGGTGGAAGAAGTGGTGCGGCCTCGGACGGCTTCGGTTCGGTCGATTCGGGCTCGATTGGCGCAGCAGGCTCCGGCTCGGTTGTCGACGCCTTGACCTCGCTAAAGGCAAGTCTGATCAGATCGGCGTCGGAGTCCTCAATGCTGGAAGATGCGGTCTTGGCTTCGATGCCGAGCAGGTGAGCCTGGTCCAAGACTTGCTTGGACTCGAGCCCGAGCTCGCGGGCGAGTTCGTAGACACGTTGTTTGGCCACTAGTCACCAGACTCGTCGGACGTTTCGGCGGGGGCGTCCGCATCAGGGCCAACTCCGACGGTGACCGGCTCAACCTCTTCCGGGGCCGCCTCGGCGGGAGCCTCCTCCGCCGGAGCCTCCTCCGACGCAGGTGGCTCCTCGACAGCCTCGACCACATGATCGGAGCGAATGTCCACCTTGTAGCCGGACAGCCGCGCTGCCAGCCGGGCATTCTGGCCTTCCTTGCCGATGGCAAGTGACAGCTGATGTTCGGAGACGACGACATCGGCCACCTTGTTGGCCTCGTCGACCTTTACCTCTTTCACCTTGGCGGGGCCGAGAGCCTCGGCGATGAACTGGCCGACGTTCTCCCGCCACTGCACCACGTCAACCTTTTCACCACGCAACTCGTTGACCACCTGACGCACCCGGGATCCCCGGGCACCCACGCAGGCTCCCTTGGGATCGACGTTGGGGTCATGCGACACGACTGCGATTTTGGTTCGGTGTCCTGGCTCGCGGGCAATGGCGACGATCTCGACGGTGCCGTCGGCCAATTCGGGCACTTCGAGCTCGAGCAGGCGACGGACCAGATCGGGATGGCTGCGGCTGACCACGATCTGGGGACCCTTGGTCTCGTTGCGGACTTCGAGAATCAACGCTTTGACCCGGTTGCCCCGTTCCAGCCGCTCGTAGGGGATCCGTTCAGATCCCGGCAGGATCGCCTCGGCGTCACCCAGGTCGAGGATGGTGAAGCGGCCGTCCACTTGTTGGACAATTCCCGTGATGAGATCACCTTCGCGGCCGGCGTAGACGTCGTAGACCTGCTCGCGCTTGACGTCTCGCAACCGTTGCTGGATCACCTGTTTGGCGGTCTGGGCAGCGATGCGACCGAAGTCCTCGGGGGTGTCCTCCCACTCTCTGGTGACGTTGCCGTCCTCGTCGAGTTCCTGGGCGTAAACGATGATGTCGCCCTCTTCCGGATCGATAGTGACCCTTGCCTCTTCGGCGGCACCGGGGCTGCGCTTGTAGGCGGAGACCAGTGCGTTGGCCAGTGCATCGAGGATGGCATCGACGCTCACCCCGCGCTCTCGGCCGAGGATCTCCAGGGCGTCCATGACCTGGGTATCGATCTTCATTGTTTTCCACCTGGTTTGGGGGCGCGCTCCCAACGGAAAACGGTCCGCGCCGAGGTGACATCCGCGTAGGGAATCGAGCGCTCTTCGGAGTCGTCAGGTTGAATCCGGAAACCATCCTCGTTCGCACCCGCGAGGATCCCCCTCACGGTGAAGGTGGCCGTCTTGACGACGACTTCACGACCCACCGACTTCTGAAATTGCGATGGGCGGCTGAGCTTGCGCTCTAACCCTGGTGAGGAAACCTCGAGCTGATAGGGGCCGTCAATCTCGGTTTCGGAGTCGAGCAATCGCGACAACCCCCTCGACACCTCCGAAATCCGGTCGAGGTCGATCCCACCGGACTTGTCGATGGTGACCCGGAGGGTCCTTGCCCGCCCGCGACCGAGCAGCTCGAGGTCATCAAGCTCGAGGCTCTCGGCGGCGAGATAAGGCTCTACCACCTTCCAGATCTGCTCCACGTTCTCCATTTTCTCTGTCCATCACCATCCGTGCGCACCAATAGGCCGTACGCGCCAATAGGACGGGGTCCCGACCGAGCAAAACCTCGTCCTGTCGAAACAGTAGAGAGGTGGGCCGGGCGCCCACCTCTCAAAGAAAGCGTCCTTAACTTGGCCGGTGGATTATAACCGGGCCCGGGATCAGGCGTTGGTGGCCTGAAAAGACGTCATGAATTCCGCCAGTCGCTCCACCGACGACATGGGTAGCGCTGCGTAGACGCTGGCCCGACACCCACCGACACTGCGGTGGCCTTTGAGACCAACAAAGTGAGCCGCTTCGGCTTCTTTGAGGAATCGGGCTTCGGCGTCTTCGTCGGGCAGTCGGAATACCACATTCATGTGAGAACGGTCGGCCGGCTCCACAGGGCTCCGGTAATACCCGGCGCTGCGATCAATCACGGAATAAAGCAGCCCTGCCTTGGCCGCCGCCTCAGATTCCAGACCCCGGACTCCGCCCTTCGACTTGATCAGTTT
>JAICND010000377.1 GCA_025929005.1 Acidimicrobiia bacterium | reverse complement strand
GGTCTTCGATGGGGGTGAGATTATGTTCCCGGCAATAGGCGAGGATGGCGGTGCGGGGGATGGCGAGGAGGGGGCGGATGAGGGTGAGGTCGGGCGCGCCCGGGAGGGGAGCGACGGGTAACATGCCGCGCAGGCCGGCGAGGCCGCTGCCGCGAAGGAGGTGCATGAGGATGGTTTCGGCCTGGTCGTCGGCGGTGTGGCCGGTCAGAAGCCACTCGCCCGCCACAAGCCCACCCAACAAGGCTTCGTACCTCAGCTTGCGAGCCCTGCCTTCTGACCACGGGACCACCTCGATGTGGACCACATCAACCTCAATCCCCAGCGCATGGGCTACTGACCTCGCCGCCGCCGCCATTAGGTCGGACGCGGCAAGTCCGTGGTGGACGTGAATGGCGCGGGTCGGTCCCAAGAGTGCGGCGATCCATGCACAGGCTGCGGAGTCCGCCCCACCGGAGAGAGCCACCACGAACGGCGGCGGTGGGAAGTCGGCTGCCTCCTTGACTGACTCCGTCAGCTGATTCAGGCGACGCGTTCCAACCACAACGTGGGCTGCTCGATCTCAGCCAGGGTAGGTAACGAGTCGGGACCTGCCCAGGCGTGGTCAAGTGCCGTCCAGCCTGCTTCACGTTCAACGGCTTGTATGAATCGCTCGCCCATTTCGTACTGGCGCATCTTCATCTCCAGACCGGTGAGCCGGAAGAAGACCTGGGTCCGGGGGTCGGCACGTCGTGCTTTCAGAATCGACGACATGCGAGCCTGAGTCCGTAGCACCCTCTCTCCCAGCCTGTCCATGACGACGTGTCCGTGGCCTTCCAGGAGCGACATCAGGGCCTGGACCTGATCGAGTGACTGTCGCTGGGCGGGAGATGCCAGCAGTCCGAGAATGCCGGTCTCATCGATCAAGGGACGACCGGCACGACTGGCGTCGACCGCCTCCGCCACCAGGCGGGCCAGGCGACCCGGGGAGGGAGCGGCTGCCTCCACCAATCCCGTGACCAGAGAGAGGAAATAGTCGCGCAGCCACGGCACCCCTACAAACTGTGCTCGGTGGGTCGCTTCATGAAGTGCAATCCACAACCGGAACTCCTTGGGACGAAACTGATGCTGACGTTCGAGGGCAAGAACGTTGGCCCCCACCAGGGCGACCACATCTGCCTGATCACCACTGGGCAGAACCAACTCGTACTGACCCAACACTCTTCGGGCGAGAAAACCGAGAATGGCCCCGGTTTCCAGCGATACGAGCTTGCGGGCAAGGGCCGCAGGACCAGTGTCGTTGCCCGTCTCCTCAAGGCGCTTGGTGAGCTTCTCTTCGAGCGGGCCGAGTAGATGAGCGAACATGGCAAGGTTGCGCTCAGCCCACTCACGGCGGCTGACTACGAGCACGTCGGGCTGGCCCGGGGAGGTGAGCCCGGTCTCCTCGGCAACCTTGGACACGGCGTCTTGCACGAGCGGTGGCAACGATTCCCGAAGCTGGATTCCGTGATAGGTCTCGGCCAGTGCGTATGTCCCGGCCACCCGTGCCGCCACCGGTCCTGCCAGCGGCCAGCCGTTGGCCTTGGGGGGAGCCTGCGTCACCGCACCACTCGGTACCGCTTCCGCACCACCATCAGGAAGTACTGGACGACCGTCACCACCACGACCGCGGCTGCCAGGACCAGGAGGGTGGGGATGAAATATCGATAGGTCCAGTCTGCCTGAACCGCCTCCTGAGGCACCGTCGTCACGGGCACTGCGGGATCGATGGGTGGTCCGGTCGTCACCGTCGTTTCAGTCGAGGTGGTCTCACCTGGGACTGTCGTGGTGGCGGCTTGGGACGCGAGCATGCCGACAAAGTAGACGAGGAGGAGAACGGGAATCACCAGGTAGCGGCGCTTCATCGCCTGTCTACGGTAGTCCGGTGCTCCGCTACTTTTCGTCGCTGAGGGCGCGACGGAGGCGGTCGATGAAGTCAGGTGGAAGATCCTCGCGAAGCCTGCTCTTGACCAGGAGCAGGAGCTTTTCTTCGAAAACGTAGGCCGACTGACATTCTCCACAGCGGTTCAGATGCCGCCGGATGCGCCAGGCCTGGATGCGATTGATCTCGCGGTCGAGGTAGCTGTAGACATTGTGAAAACAAACGTCACAGGGTCTACTCATCAGGCGTCTTTCCTCCGACCAGGCCTCGTTGCCGGGCAAAGTCCCACAACGCTCGTTCGAGCGCCTTTCTTCCCCGATGCAGTCTCGACATGACCGTACCGATCGGGATATCGAGGATTTCTGCGATCTCCTTGTAGCTGAATCCTTCGAGATCGGCGAGCAAAACCACCATGCGAAAGCTCTCCGGAAGGGCCTCGATGGCCTCTTTGATGTCCGACTCGACGAGACCCTCGAGAAGCTGATCCTCGGCCGAGCTCGATTGTCCGGTCGACGTGTCACGGTTCATCCGCCGGAAGAGGTACACGTCCTCGAGATCACCGAGGTCGGTCTCCTGCGGGCGCCTGGTGTCACGCCGGTAGTTGTTGATGAACGTGTTGGTGAGGATGCGGTACAACCACGCCTTGAGATTGGTGCCGGCCTCGAAACTGTCGTAAGCGCGGTAGGCCTTGAGGAATGTCTCCTGGACGAGGTCTTCAGCATCGGAAGGATTGCGGGTCAGACGCATG
>JAICND010000405.1 GCA_025929005.1 Acidimicrobiia bacterium | reverse complement strand
CGGATGGCGATGGCGGCTAGCTCCATCCGCTCCCACATCGCCTCAAGAATGAAGCGCCCGGTTATCGGGGTCTGGCTTTCGTCGGCCGCCTCCCGGGCAGCGGCGGCCCGCTCAACTCCGTCGCGATAGGCGAATCGATCCGGTCCGGGCTGCCCGCTGAAGTCGGGCAGGCAGATGAAGTCGGTCCTCCATGCTGACACCCAGGTCCCGCCCAACTCTGCCAGGAACGCCTCCATCGGCTCGAGCTCCAGGGGGTGGTCAAGAACAATCCCGACCGAGACGGGGGTGGTTGGATTGGCCGCGGTCAAGACGGTGACGATCCGGGCGTCTAGTTGCGGCAGCTCCTCCTCGATGAAGCGACGCAGTTCTGCTTCTGCAGGGTCGACTCCAGGAGGGGGGATGGTCGTCGCAGTGTTGGAGGGCTCGGGCATCAGCCCGCACTGGTCCCAGAGGGGAAGATCCGGGCGAGAGGCGAGAATGCAGGCCTCCTGGGTGGGGGTGTCGTGCAGCATCACCACCGCCTCCACGCAGCGATCAGCGACCTGACCCGCACACCATTCATTCAGCGTCGATGGTGGTGGCTCTGAGGCCACACAAGCGACGACAGTCGAGGCCACAAGGGCGATAGCTAGGGATCTCATCGCGGGGGACGCTAACCGGGAGCGAGCGATCGGCTCAGGCGGCGTCGGCGGTTTCGAGCTCGCTGGTCTCGTCAGTGACCGGTGGCACAAAAGCGAGGCCCCACATGGCTCGCCATACCATCCCGAGAGAAGGAATGAACGGAGCGTAAAGCGAGACGTTTTCCACACTGATCCTTCGGGTCACCGTCTTCGTGCCTGGAGGATGGTTGCTTGGCCGCGCGCCGGTACTAGTCATCTGGCGGCCCCGATATTCTCGTTTGATGATCCGCTTCGGGATCTCGGGACTACCTCCGGGCGGCGCCGATCAAGACGCCGCCTTTCTCGACTCCTTGGTTGCCAAGGGTCACTCGGCTTACGAACTCGCCTTCGTCACCGACTTTCCATGGAAGGAGAAGCGCTGCAGAAGCTTTGGAGAGTTAGCCGCCGAGCGCGGAGTCTGGGTCTCGGTGCATGCTCCCTATTTCGCCGTGCTGACCGTGGAAGAGGAGGAAAGGGCTCGCCAGTGTGTTGCCGCCCTCGAACACACGATGAAGCTCGGGCGAACGCTCGGCAGCAGAATCATCTGCGCCCATTTCGGGGCCACCCAGGGGCGGCCAGCCGAGCAACTCATGGAAATGATCCACGAACGGTTGGGATGGATTGCTCCAAAGGTCGAGGAGATGGGGGTGGGACTCGGGCTCGAGAACAGCGGGGCCGAGCGTAACTTCGGGACGTTGGGAGACATCGCGGCTCTGGCAAGCTCGTTCAACTTTGTCCGCCCCATCGTCGATTGGGCCCACGTCCATGCTCAGACCGGAGGGGCGCTGACCTCCACCGCGGCTTTCGCATCCGTGATGGCGTTCATCAAGCAGAGCTTCCCGGGTTGGATGATCGATCCCCTGCAGACTCAGTTCACGGACAACCTCTTCAGCGCGGCTGGTGAGATTCGTCATTTGCCCTACGGCGAAGGGACTCTGCGCGTGACCCCCCTTGTGGAGGCAGCGCGAGCTGAAGGTATGTCGATGGTGGTGATCTCAGAAGCTCGGGAGGACTCGAGCCACGAGGCAATCCAGGCCGAGCTGGTCGCGGCGGCCCAAAAGCCGATCGATCAAACCATCGCGGGTAGACCAGTCGGGTCGGGGAAGGCCCAATTCCCTGATACGGTACGGGCTCGGAAGGACGGCGCTTCCTTCCTTGTCGACGGGCCCCGACCCTTGAAGCTCTCCAATCTTGACAAGCGTTTCTTTCCGGACGGTTTTACCAAGGGCGACCTGATTCAGTACTACGCCTCGGTGGCACCGGTGCTGTTGCCCCATTTACGCGACCGGCCGATTTCGATGTCGCGATATCCGGATGGAATCACCGGTCCTTCGTTTTATGAGAAGAGGGCACCCGGTCATCAACCGGGATGGATGCATACCGCCAAAGTGCCCTCCGATTCGATGGGAGGGATGATCGACTTCCTGGTCGCGGCCGATCGTGAGTCTCTCATGTGGTTCGCCAACATGGGTTGTATAGAGCTGCACCCCTTCCATTCACGGGGCGCCACTCTCGACCAACCCGACTATGCCATCTTCGACTTCGACCCGGCCGAGGGTTCGAATTGGGATCAGGTGGTCGCCGGGGGCCTGCTCCTGCGCAACGCACTGGAACGGCTGGAGATTCGGGGCTACCCGAAACTGTCAGGATCCAAGGGTCTCCATGTCTACATCCCGATCGAACCGTTGTATCCGTTCCTCCGGGTTCGGCAGTTCGTCGAAGCGGTCGGCAGGCTGCTGGCGGCTGCCAACCCTGAAGACCTCACGATGGAATGGGACATCCCCAAGAGGAAGGGTCACGTCTTCATAGACCACAACCGCAACGCTTACGG
>JAICND010000132.1 GCA_025929005.1 Acidimicrobiia bacterium | reverse complement strand
TGGCTTCGACGTGGTCGCCGCCATGGGCGGTGACGGGGTCGTTCATCACGTCGGTCATGTCCTGGCCGGCACCGAGACCGCCTTGGGGCTGATCCCGACGGGTACCACCAATGTCTACGCGCGGCTCATGGGGATTCCCGTGCAGGTTGCCCCCGCCGGCCGTCTGCTGGCAGGCCCCAACGGGACCCGTCTCGCTCCCCTCGTTTCGATCGAAGGGGAAACCAACGGGAGTCAGATGCGTCGCCACGCCTTGTTCGCCGCGGGTTTTGGCTTCGATGCTGATGTGGTCGAAACAGCAGAGAAGGAGCCATACCGAAAGTATCGGTTTGGTGGTCTCCATTACGCCCGCACCGCGCTCTCCACCGCCTTGTTCTCATATCGGCGCGGTGCTCGTTCTGATATCAAGGTTCGGGTGGACGGCGAGTCCACCGAAGCCCTCTCAGTTCTCGTTCAATTCCATCCGATCTACACCTACTTTGGGCGGATGTCACTCAGCCTTGGAGACACGAAGGAGAACACCATCACGGTTCTCGCCATCGAGTCGCTGCCGACCCACCGGGTCCCGCGGATCGCGGCCACTTTCTTGCGCTCCGGCGACCTCGGTCGTGTACCCGGGTTTCGGCTCTGGCGCGACGTCGATGAGGTCCATCTGGAAGCAACGCCAGCGGTAAACGGTCAGGCCGACGGCGAGCTCACCGGTGCCTGGACCGAGGCCCGTTTGACTCTCCGCCCCCAGGCCCTGAGGGTGATCACCCCGCCTGACTAACCCTCGCTGTTCGATTGCCCCCGGCGATCCTGGCTGCGGTTCGTGGCCACTCTGATTTCCCCGTTGGGCACATAGTGAACATTGCCAGACACATCACGAAGCACTGTGACCCGCAGCCGTATGTCCTGGACTTGACCCGTCACCCCCACCAGTTCGACCAGGTCGCCGATTCGAAACTGGTCTTCGACCAAAAGAAAGAAACCGCTTATCACATCCTGGACCAGCTTCTGGGCACCAAAGCCGAGAGCGACTCCAACTGCCGACCCGACGGCCAGGAACGGTGTGATGGGAAGCTCCCAGACCGAGGAGAGCACTGTCAGCAACCCCACCACAACCACAACGATCAAAAGAACTCGTCGCACCATCGACCACAGTGTCGCCACTCGTGTCCCGGTTTCGCCCTGGCGCGCCATACGCCTCACGAACCGCTGACCGGCCCTCCCCGCCACCAGGTATGCCAGCGTGAAGACGGCAACCACCGTCGCCGTGCCAATTACCTTGTTAAGGGTCTCTGAGTCCATTGTCCCGTGAGGGTAGAAGCCTCACGCGGATCATGGCCCGGCGCGCAAAGCCTCCCTTAGCGCGAGCTGGAGGTCAGCGAGCAAGGCACGGGTGCGAGCTCGAGGATGCAACCGCTCTCTCATCTGACGACCAACGCTGGCATCGAGCGCCGCACCCGGGTCGGGATGATCGGAGGCTGCAGCAACGCTACCGGAGACGTCCAGTTTTACACCAGGGAGCACCTCTGAGGCGAATAGCACGAGTTCCATTTCCGCCTCCCACTGCCGGGAATCGCGAATAAGCTCACCCGCCTGCTTGCGCACCCCCTCCCAGCGACCGGTGAAATCGACATTCTCAAGGTGTCCGGCCAGCATGCCAGCACCCCGTTCGAGCTCGTTGACCATCTCCCGGTCTCGCTCTTCCGATGAGGTGGGCGCAGCTAGCAAGCTCTCGCGAATCTCCTCGGTGCCCTGGGGCGGGCCAAAGGTGGGATCAGCGGCGGCCGTCCACACGACCGGGTTGTTGACTCCGTCGGCCCTCAGCACTCGCTGCAATTCGGCCGTTACGAGGACCTGGTCGGCCGGGTCGAGGCGATCGATCTGGTTCAAGACAAATCGAAACGTCGACTGATGGTTGAGGAGGGACCGCACCAGGTCATGCACAGTCCGGTCGTGGTACTTCTCCGGATCGAGCACCCACAACGCGACGTCGAGGTATGGGAGGACGTCGGATACAAGGCGACGGTGATCGGTGACCAGCGAGTCGATGTCGGGTAGGTCGAGAACGGCCAAGGGGGCCACTTCGCGGTGATGGACTCGCTCGCCGATGCTCAACATGTCGAGGAGGGCATCCAGGGCGGAGTCGGAGTCAGACGGAATCCACGCCATCGGCCGGGCGGTGGTAGGTCGCATGGCTCCGGCTGCGGAGACCTCGTCTCCTGCCAGAGCGTTGAGCATGCTCGACTTGCCCGCTCCGGTGCCTCCCAGGAGCCCGACGACAGTCACCTTGCCTACGAGAGCCCGGCGTTTACGAACAGCCTGTCCGATGGTCGCCGCGGGCTCGACTGATTCGACCGGAAGGTGGGTAGCGGCATCGGCAATGACCCGGTCGTACTGATCGAGCAATGCTGGCAGGGCCGGGCCGGGATCAGTCACCTGGCCACTCCAGATCGGTCAGCATCTCTAGACCCATGGTGAGCTGATCAACCTGCTCGTCGCTTGGTATGGGAAGCAACGCGGCCCAAGCTGAGCCCGCCGTAGTCAAGATTTCTTCCAGGTTGGTGAGATCGGCCGGTAGCACGGCCCACCCTTTGATCCCCTTCTGGGCCGTGGGGGCTGCCGTGCGCATGCTGGCGGGTAGATCGATACCTCGTTCCCCCGCCTCCGCATAGCTCGCCGCCGCAGCGCGATCGAGTGCCTCCTGCAACAGGGGGATCGACCCGACCGCGTCGGTCGCGACCATCCGACGCCACCTTCGCCGTTTGGGAGGCTGCAGACGGGCAGCCAACTCGCCCGCCACCTGCCGGTGGTGTCCATCGGCGATGTCGGTGAGGGAGTGATGCTCGAGGCGCCGGTTTCTCAACTCGGTCAGTAGCGCGTCGACATCCGCGGCGGTGCGGTCGGCCAACCTGTCGAAGGTGACCGCCCGGATTGTGCCGGGACGTTGGGTCCAGACAGTCAAGATTTGCAGCAGCCTTCGAACTGCCTGGTGGGGCAGCTTGTCTGCAACCCGGTCGATTTTCTGTTCGGAGATGGTGACAATCCCCGCATCCTCATTGGAAAGGTCCCTCAACAATGCTGTGAGAAAGTTGCGGGCGCCACTGCTTCTGGTGGCGACGCGATTGAGAACCACTATGAGGGGTCGACGGGCCAGACTTGCCAGCGCCTCCCAGGGCCGGGCGTCCCCGTAACGAGCAGCCGTCGTGACCATGAGGATGGCGTCGCTGGCATCGGCGATAAGGAGGGCACGCTGGCGATGCTCGG
Source organism: Acidimicrobiia bacterium (assembly GCA_025929005.1). GTDB lineage: Bacteria > Actinomycetota > Acidimicrobiia > Spongiisociales > ZC4RG35 > JAICND01. The sequence continues at coordinate 2,135 of JAICND010000132.1, read as the reverse complement.
CCAGGTCGGAGTCGAGATCGGGGGTGTCGACCAGAGCGATCGAAGTTGCCAGGGGATGATCGCCCGGCGTCACCGTTCCCATCCACTCAAGCCGGTCGGCGTGCACCGGCGCACTCCAGACAATCGGATCCCGAGTAGTCGGCCTTACTACCCCGGCCCGGCTGATCGGTTTTCCCGCCAAGGAGTTGAGAATCGTGGACTTGCCGGCGCCGGTCGATCCGATCAAGGCGACTATGAGGGGGAGCGCCCTTTCCTCGAGCCTGGGGAGAAAGAACCGCTCAATGGTGCCCAATGCCCTTTGCCGACGATCTTCGAGACCAGGCGATGACTGTTGGCCGAGCCCCTGCAAGGTCTCGGCCAGACTGTTCATCTCTCGGTGAAGGCGGGCGCGACGCCTGCTCACAAGTCGTTGGTCCCCTTGAAGATGGCACCCCCGGGCGGCCGTGATGCCAGATTGTGTCCCACCACCACCGTACATTGACTGTTATGAGCAGTATCCGCCTGACCGAAGGGACGGTGTATATCGACGGTCTGTCGATTAGAGACGCGGTCCTCGCAGACCTGGTCGGCCGCCAGCCCGACGCCGAGGCAGTCGAGCATTTGCTCGAGAGGGTCCTGGTTACCGGTGCCCGCGGCATCGCCTCGATGGGGGTAGGGCTCGACCTGGCCGATCTGGATGGCCGGGTGGCCAAGTCCGTGACATCGGCGCTCATCGACTTCGAACAGACCATCGCCAGCGGTGTCGGCCATCTGGCCGAGCAACTCGACCCCGATCAACGGTCCTCGCTGGTCGCCCGGGCCTTGTCCGAGCTCACGGGGATTCAGTCGGCGTTCCTGGCCGGGGTTGATCCGAGCCGAACCGACAGCCATGCCGGGGAGCTGCTGGCCAGGCTGCGGGAAGTGGTCGGACCAGGAGGGCCGGTGGCTCAGCGTCTCGAAGAGGCGCTCGATCCCACCGCACCCAACTCGTCGCTGGCCGCGGGGTTTGCCTCCATCCGGGCCGAAATCACAGCATTGCGCGACCATGTGAGTGTCCAGAGGGGCCGGGCGGAAGAAGCCGTGCGCGGCACTGCCAAAGGGGTCGACTTCGAGATTCTCGTTGACGAAGCACTCCGCAGCGCCGCTCGCCCCCTTGGCGCCATCGTCGAACACACGGGGCGAGCCGCCGGACACCTGGGGGCAGCGGTGGTCGGCGACTATCTGATCACCCTGGCCAACGGCTGTCGGATCGCGGTGGAAGTCAAGAACCAGCGCACGATCGGATTGACCGGCAAGCAAGGAATCCTCGAGGAACTCGATCGGGCCGTCGCCAATCGCCAGGCCGACGCCGCCCTCTGCATTTCCGCGGAGGACGCCTACCCACAGGAGGTGGGACCCTTCGGTGTTTTCGGCAACCGGGTTCTGGTGGTCGACGACGGAGAAGGCACCATGATCTGGACGGGTCTGCGCTGGCTGGCCGCCACCCTTACCGCCCAACCCGCCACTGAAACCATCGACCTGGCCGCGGTGCAGGACCGGCTGCAGCGGCTTCGCTCGATTTGTCAGAAGTTCTCCTCGCAGCGGAGCGCCCTCACCGAGATCAACAAGTCGGTTGGAAGAGTGTCGGAAGGTCTTGGGGAAATGCGCGACGAGGTGCTCATCCTGGTCGACGATTTGACCCGTCAGATCCGCCTCACCCTGGATGGTGAGACCACCGGACCGGTTGTAGATCTCCGACGCCACGCTGGCTGAAATGCTTCAGTTGAGGGCGAAGGCCACCGCGCCTTCTGGACAGTCGGACAACAACGGGCAATAACGACACCACGGCCCTCCCCGTCGTTCGGTCACTTCACCGGAAGTCCAGGTCTGGCGGAAGGCAGTGACGAGCTGCGCCACCCGCTCCGCCACCGCCGTGAGGTCAGCCACCGACGGTTGCGATCGCATCCGTTCACCAGTCTGCAGTGACACTGCTTCGACCGCCTCGGGGATCTCGTCACGGGCCAACGCCCAGACGAGTGCATAGAACAGCAGCTGCTCCATCGGCTCACCAAGTGACCCCGTCTTCCAGTCCCGCAGCAGCGGAGCCGCGGTTCCCACGTTGAAGACGGCATCGATCTTCCCGACCAGTTGCACCCCCGGAGCGGGTTCGGCTTCCA
>JAICND010000205.1 GCA_025929005.1 Acidimicrobiia bacterium | reverse complement strand
CTTGTAGTTCACCAAGGTTGAGGATGGTGCTTTCCCCGGGGCCCAGGTCCGGAGTAGACGGTCCGTCCACGAGCGACAAGTTGTGGGGAATCGAACCCTCGTTGGTCACCCTGAGCGACACCGGGCCGGGAGGCACCGCGAGGTCACCGGTGATGGCGAACTCTGTCAAGGCCAAATCGACGGTCGTCCGTTCTTCCGTTGCCCCGGATGCGGTTCCTCGCCCCACCCCCAACAGGGCGGTTGCCATCACGAGTACTCCGATGACGCAGACGAAAAGAGTGACGCGATCGAACATCTTCGATGAGTCGTTCATATGATTCCTTGGTGATTGGGATTCCGCCAAGGTTTCCGTTGGGAGGGCCTCCCTGATAGGGCCGATGGTCACACCAACCCGGCCTATTAGGCCCTATTGGGCCATCGGCATGACCACAACACTCGAGCTCAGTCGATCGCCACCCGGTGATCCGTAAGTCGGCAGAAAGGACAATTGTGAGGAGAACGGCATACATTTTCTCGGTTCTGGTGGGGCTGCTCCTGGTCGTCGCGGGTGTCGCGACGTGGGTGGTTGTCAGCAACACGCTGGCTGATCAAAAGATCACCGTTTCCGACGATGCTTCATGCCTTGCCGGTGATGAAGTCAATGGTCCGCTCAGCGCCTATTGCGAGGCCAAGATCATCGATCAGCATGCCCTGGATGCGACGGGTGGTCTGCACTACTCAGAGCTTGACCGCGAGGATCCCCTTCGCGCTGTGGCGCAGAGCGCTGCGTTTCTCCAGGCGTCGTTGTTCACCTCGGTCGTGGCTTTCGGGGTGGCCGGGATGGCGATCCTCGTCGGCATCTTGTTCATTCTGATAGGGCTCGGTATCAGAGACGTGGCCGACCGCACCGCCCGTACCACCTTGAAGTAATTGAAGCGCCGGACTCGGTCTTTGCAGGTCGAGTTCGACGCTTCGTGGTCAACTGAATGCCCGCCGATGGCCATCGATGTCAACTTTTGTGACATTGGTCCCTGGTGAGCAGAGTCAGTCCCGTCATCATGGACTGATAGGGGAACCGTCAGAGCTCAGGCTCAGAAAGGAACGGACATGACGACTACCCAGGCACCGCCGACCTCGGCGGGAGAGGTTCATGAGGACATCGCGAACCCGCCCAAGGCGGGTGCGTTTGAAGATCTGAAAGTAGATGGAGAGCAGCTTCTGGCGAAGGTGCGAGAACTCATCCATGAGGGCAACGTCCGGCGGGTCATCATCAAGAACGATGAAGGCACGACCTTGCTGGAGATTCCCCTGACCCTGGGCGTGGCAGGTGCGGTCATCCTGCCCAGCCTCGCCGCGGTGGGGGCCATCGCCGCCCTTGTGACCGATTGCTCGATAACCGTGGAGAGAGTTGTCGCCGAGCCGATGCCCTGACGCACCAGGCAGGCTCTTTCGCTCTCTTGAACGCCAGATCGAGAGCCCCTCCCGACTCGGGAGGGGCTCTCTGGTGTCAGCCCAGCGAAGCCTCCAAAGAAACAACAAGTCGGACGCGGCGCCTGCATCCCCCCAAAGAGCCTGTGCCAACAGCAAGTTGGGAAGAAGCCCAGGGGCGCTGCGCCCAAAATGACGGGAAATCCGACGACAAGGTGCGGAGGGTCCCTACCTGCATGGCAACGGTTGGCGAGGTGCCGGCCGCATGTCGGGCCTTTTGCCTCTGTTGACGGTTGATGGCCGGAGCGAAGCTGTCCATGGTGAGGTCGCAGAACAGGATCTGCGCCCTCCCAGAAAGGAGGTGGTCTCTGTGACGCTGCTACAAGAACGCACGCGGACTGAGATCACCCGAGTCCCAGTCAGGCGTCATGTCATCGAATGGGTGATGGGCGTCATCGGAGCGGTCGCAGCTGCGGTGGGTACATACATGTACTACGCGCCGACCAATTGGTTCCTGGCGGACCTGGTCGAGCATTGGTACTTCGGCATGTTCACCGGAGCCGGCATTCTGTTGACTGCGGCGTTCGGGGTTTTTGCCCGCAAGGCATATCTCGATGGCCGGGGATGGACCATGCAGGCGACCGTCAGCACGGTTGTGGCGTTGGCTGCTCTGGCAGGTGCGCTTATCTTTGCCGTGATCTGGATCGTCTGATTCGTCCTCACGTTCAGGTGGTCCGGGCTCTGCCCGGACCACCTGTCTTTGTTCCACCAAAGTCATACAACGAGGGGCCGATCGCCCCTATCACTCGTCGCCAGGCGACGATCATATGGAACAATCAAACGAGGAGAAATCGTGTCGGATGCATATCCCGTGAAGCCGCCGTTCCGTCAGGTAGTAGTCGCCACCGATGGTTCGGATCTCGCCGCGGTCGCCATCAAAGGCGCATCGTTGCTGGCATCGCGAATTGGGGCAGCTCTGCACGTGTTTCATGCCAGCTGGGATCCTCCGACCGAGGAACTGGTAGAGGAGCAAGTCGCTGAGCTATTGGAACCCGGCACCTACCAGTTGGCAATTCGTGAGGTTCCTCCGGGTGGAACTCCCGCTGACGCAATCGCTGCGTACGCGGCAACACTTGGCGCGGCCGTCATCGTCGTAGGAACTCATGGGCGTGGTGGGGTGGGGACGACCCTCCTTGGCTCGACTGCCGTCAGGCTGGTTGGTCAGCCTGATCAGCCCCTACTCGCATACGGCCCCGGGGCTGCACCGCCGACGGAGATCTCTCGGGTTATCGCATGCGTGGACGGGTCGGAGTTTTCGGAACTAAGTCTCAAGGAGGGTGCCCGCTGGGCACGAGCCCTGGGAACCACCTTGTGGATCATCCAGGTGGTTCCGCCTGGGCTTCCCCAGTACGTCACACCTTACGAGAGCAGCTATGTCCACAACCTTTCCAAGGACCTCAACGGCTCGGGCATCAAGATTGAGTGGGAAGTGCTTCATTCGCTCACACCGGCACGGTCGATTCTGAATGCCTTTGGAGAAGATCCTTCCAACATGGTGGTGATGGCGACTCATGGCCGGCGAGGTCTTCAGCGACTTCTTCTGGGAAGTGTGGCGACCGAGGTGGTCAGAGAGGCCTGGGGTCCGGTGGCGCTCATCGGACCTGCTCCCGATCTCGGCTGACTGCTCCATGGTGTGACCTTTTGGCCGTCAGCAAGGCCCTTCGACCCTAGCCCGGGCAGCGTCCTCAGCCGTAGCTTCGGAGTACGTCAACATCGAGGAGACTTATCAGACGTCTATTGATACTCGGAGCCGGCACTGCCGGAACCATGGTTGCCAACAAGCTGCGTCCGCAGCTTCCCGCTGACGAATGGGACGTCGTTGTCGTCGACCCATCGGAATCGCATCTCTATCAGCCCGGGCTCCTGTTTGTTCCTTTCGGCCGTTATGAGCCGGCCGATCTCCTCAAACCAACTCGACCGCTCCTGAGTGCCGGGGTCGAGCTTCTCACTAAGACCGTCCAAAGAGTCGATGTCGCCAGCAGTTGTGTCGAGCTGGCCGATGGTCAAAGAATTTCCTACGACCAACTGGTCATAGCCACAGGGACCCATCCTCGCCCGGACATGACCCCGGGCCTGAGCGGTCCGCAGACGGGTCAGTCGGTCCACGAGTTTTACACCCTTGAGGGAGCCCTGGCGCTGCGGCGGGCGCTCAAAGACTGGCCAGGCGGGAAGCTGGTCGTCCACATCACCGAGCTGCCCATCAAGTGTCCAGTGGCGCCGCTGGAGTTCGCCTTTCTGGCCGATGATCACTTCCGACGGTTGGGCATCCGCGATCGAGTCGAGCTCACGTTTGTCACCCCACTTTCGGGTGCTTTCACGAAGCCCATCGCATCAGATTTGCTGGGAGGCATGCTCCAAGACCGCCGCATTCACGTCGAGCCCGACTTCTTTGTGGAGCGAGTCGATGACGGAGCCCTGGTGTCCTACGACGAGAGGACGATTCCATTCGACCTCCTGGTGAGCGTGCCCCTCAACATGGGGGCCGACTTTGTCGGACGGTCCGGTCTCGGGGACGAGTTGAATCATGTCAAGGTCGACCCGGGCACCTTCCTCGCCAACGGTTGCACCAACGTGTTTGCCCTGGGCGACGCCGCCGCTCTGCCCATATCGAAGGCAGGCTCGGTGGCGCACTTCGCCGTGGATGTCTTCGTCGAGAACTTCCTGGACCACATAGCGGGCAAGCCGAT
>JAICND010000105.1 GCA_025929005.1 Acidimicrobiia bacterium | reverse complement strand
GCACCCCTGGCTCTGATGCCTGAGGTGGTGTCTGACGCTGCGCAGGTGTTGCCGTTTCGATCGTCGATGGGTTTTCCACTCGAGATCTTGCTCAACCGTCTGACCAGCGCCCAGATCGCACAGGGGTTCGTTGTGGCAGCTATCTGGATTGTCGTGTTCGCCCTGCTCTATCGGCTGGGGTGGCGGCTCGGGGTGCGCCGGTATCAGGCGGTGGGCGGATGAGCCGGTACGTGCGACTACTGAGGATCTTCTGGGGAAACGCATTGTCCACCGAACTCGAGTATCGGGCCGCCTTCTGGGCCAACGGCTTTCTGAGTCTCTTCTGGCTGGCGTGGGCCGGTCTCGGTGCCCGCGCCTACTTTCGCTTTGCAGATTCTGTCCACGGGTGGACCTACGACGAGTTGCTGGTGGTGATGGGTCTCTTCTTTGCCATCAACGGGATTCGGCAAGCGGTTATCCAGCCCAACCTGGCGCGGATGGCCGAATACATCCGGCTGGGAACTCTCGACTTCCTGCTCACCAAACCCATCTCAAGCCAGTTCATGGTCAGCTTCCGACACGTCGGGGTCTACAACTGGCTCGATCCCATTCTCGGGCTGGGATTGGTGGTATTCGGACTGATCGGTCGTGGTCAGCCTGTCAGCATGGCGAGCCTGGCCGGCTTCACCGTCCTGGGCCTAGCCGGCGTGGCGATCATGTATGCGCTGGCGTTGGCGGTCCAGTGCCTTGCCATCTGGTCGATCGGATCCGAAGGCCTGGACGATGTCATTCAAGGCATGGTCGAGGCCGGTCGTTTCCCAGTCGACCTCTATCGCGGAATCGTGCGAGGACTGCTCACCTTTGTGATCCCGGTGGCATTACTCACCACCTTCCCCGCCGATGCTCTCCTGGGAAGGAGCAATGCCGTCATGGTTGGCATCGCCCTCCTGGTCGCAGCAGTCCTCCTGTGGGTTACCGCGCGTTTGTGGATCTGGTCGCTCCGCCGCTACTCGGGCGCTTCCGCCTGAGGGCCTATTCTCAGGTCATGACCCCATCCCGGCTGCGCTGGCTGGTGGAGCCGGGGAGTCCGACCGTTGAGCTCGCCGGTCTTTTCGCCGCGGCAGGCCATCAGCTTTACCTGGTGGGGGGGTCGGTGCGGGACGCACTTCTCAGCCGGAGCCACGACGACCTCGACTTCACTACCGATGCCCGTCCCGAGCAGATCAAGAAGATTGTGGGAAAGTGGGCCACCGCGGTCTACACGGTTGGTCAGGTGTTCGGAACCATCGGCATTCGCAAAGCGGGGATGTCGGCTGAGATCACCACGTTCCGCTCCGAGATCTATCGCGACGACAGTCGCAAACCCCATGTCACGTTTTCCGATCGCCTCGAGGAGGATCTGAGCCGCCGGGACTTCACCGTGAATGCGATTGCCCTGCGGTTGCCGGACCTGGAAGCGGTGGATCCCTATCACGGCCTGGCGGATCTGGGCCGGAAGCTGCTGCGGACCCCGCTCGACCCTGAGGTCGCCTTCTCGGACGATCCGCTCCGGATGCTGCGGCTGTTTCGATTCCAGGCCACTCTTGGTTTTCATCCCGATGAGGCGGCTGTGGAAGCGGTCCGGTCGATGGCGAACCGCCTGCAAATCATCAGTGCGGAGCGAATACGGGACGAGCTTTCCAAAATCATGGAGGCACCTCGTCCGTCCAGGGCATTGAAAGCGGTGGTGAGTGCGGGACTGGCCGATCAGTTCTTTCCCGAACTCCCTGCCCTCGCCATGGAACAGGATCCGGTCCACCGTCACAAAGATGTCCTCTCCCACACCCTGGCCGTCGTCGACAAGACTTCTCCGGACCTGGTGCTGCGGTTGGCGGCTCTTTTTCACGACATTGGCAAGCCTGCCACCCGCGAGATCGGAGCGGATGGTGTTCGATTTCATCATCACGAGGTGGTTGGTGCCCGGCTGACGAGAGATCGACTTCGTGCACTTCGATATCCGAAGGAGATCGTCGAACAGGTCGGACGCCTGGTGTTCCTGCATCTCCGTCCACATACCCTCAAGATGGGTTGGACCGACTCGGCCGTGCGTCGGTATGCCAATGATGCCGGACCGCTCCTGGGTCGCCTCAACGAGTTGGTGAGATGCGACGTCACCACCGCCAATCGTCGCAAGGCCGAAGCCATTGGACGCCGACTTGACGAACTCGAGGAACGGATCGCCGAACTAGCCGAGAGGGAAGAACTCGATCGCATGCGGCCACCGATCGATGGCAATCAGGTGATGGAGTTTCTCGGCATCCCACCCGGCCCCCAGGTGGGGGAGATCATGGAGATCCTCTACGAGCGTCTGTTGGAGGACGGCCCCTATTCGGAGGAAGAGGCCTTTGAGATGGTAAGGGAGTGGGCCACGAAAAAGCGTCTCACGTCGTAATGCGTATATACGTATACTGCCCCTTATGCGGACCGCCGTTTTTGGTGCTTCGGGGTATGCCGGCGGCGAACTGATCCGACTGATCGATGGCCACCCCGGCCTCGATCTCGCCTATATGGGCGCCCATACCCACGCCGGGGGCGTTTTGGGCGATGTCCACCCGCAGCTTTCCAACGGGCATCGCCTGCTTGGCCCCAACGATCCGGCTGAGGCCGGAGACATCGACCTGGCATTTCTCGCCCTGCCGCACGGAGCGTCGGCCACCGTCGGACACCACCTGGCGGCGGCCGGGGTCAAGGTCATCGACCTCGGGAGCGACTTCCGGCTGGACACCGAGGAGCGATACCTGGAGGCGTACGGATCACCGCATCCGTACCCGGATCAGCTCGGCAAGTGGGCATATGGGCTTCCGGAGCTGTTTGATCTGTCCGGGGCCCAGTGGGTTGCTTCGCCCGGCTGTTACCCGACCGCGACACTGCTCGCCGTTGCGCCACTCCTACTCGCCGGCCTCATCGAACCAACCGGCATCATCGCCGACTGTCTATCGGGCGTGACCGGGGCTGGGAGGGCACTCAAAGAAGAGCTCCTGTTCGGCGAGGTCGCCGAGGGAGTACGGGCCTACGCGGTCACGACCCATCGCCATCGACCGGAAATCGAGATGGGGCTCGACCTCCTCACTGGAAAGACATCGCGGGTGACGTTCACGCCTCATTTGGTGCCCATGCAACGGGGTCTTCTGGCCACGGTCACCGCGCCCCTTGTGCAAGGATCGAACACCTCTGAGTTGCGGGCGTGTCTCTACGACTTCTATCGCACTAAGACCTTCGTTGAAGTGATCGACGTTCCACCGCAAACCAGGTGGGCAGCAGGATCCAATCGAGCACTTGTCAGCGCGTTCTCCGACGAGCGCCAGGGAGTGGCGATCGCTCAGTGCGCAATCGACAATCTGCTTAAGGGGGCCGCCGGACAGGCGGTCCAGGCGGCCAACGTCGTTTGCGGCTTCTCGGAAGCTGAGGGTTTGCCCCTAGCGGGATGGATGCCGTGAGCACCGGTCACGGAGTCCCTAACCCGCAGAAGAGCCGCATCGCCAATTCGATGGGCAAGGCCCGGATCCTGATGGAAGCGCTTCCATACATCCAGGCCTTTCGGGGACGGACGGTGGTCATCAAGTACGGCGGTTCGGCGATGGAGGACCGCTCCCTTCAGGAGAGCTTCGCTGGTGATGTCACTCTGCTTTCGATGGTGGGGATCCGACCGGTGATCGTTCATGGGGGCGGGCCGCAGATTTCGGCGGCGATGGCGACCGAAGGCGTCGTCCCGCAATGGGAAGACGGACTGCGAGTTACCGATGCCGCCACGGTGCGGGTGGTCCAGCGCGTCCTCGCAGGGGAGATCAACCCCGACATCGTGCGTCTTCTCAATCGGCATGGCTCGGCAGCGGTCGGTCTCACGGGTCTTGACGCCGGCTTGTTCACCGCCATCGCCAAGGACCCGCGCCTTGGTTTCGTCGGCGAGGTGGCCGCTGTCAATGTCTCGCTCATCTCCGACCTCATCGATGATGGATTGCTGCCGGTGATCGCACCTTTGGGCAAGGGTGATGACGGCGAGGTCTACAACCTCAACGCTGACACCGCCGCCGGGGCTCTGGCCCGAGCCCTGGGCGCCCAGAAACTGGTCTACCTCACCGACGTTGAGGGAGTGAGACGAGAGCCGGACCAGCCGTCCAGCGTCATCTCCCGCATGTCGCTAAACGAACTCTCCGATCTACTCCAGAGCGACGCCATCGAGGGCGGCATGCGACCCAAGCTTCTCTCGTGCGTCGATGCCCTCACCGGGGGAGTAGCCCAAGCTCACATCCTCGACGGCCGGATCCAGCACGCACTATTGCTGGAGATCTTCACCCCGGAAGGGATCGGGACCATGGTGACGCCATGACCCGGACTCCTCATGCCCATGTCTGACACAGCTTCCCGTCGCCGGGCGTTGCGGAGGGTGATCACCTCGGGGTTGGTGGGCAACCAAGCCGAAATGGTCGAGTCGCTGCAGGCTCAGGGATTTGCCGTCACCCAGGCGACCGTGTCGCGCGACCTGGCGGCCATGGGAGTAGTCAAGGACGGCTCTCGATACGTCCTCAACAGCCGACCCGTCGACCATGGCTATCTTGCCCGGACGCTCTCTGCCTACGTCGAGTCGTTCGCATCTTCTGGCAACTTGGTTGTGTTGCGCACTCCGCCGGGGGCGGCCCAGGTGGTGGCCGCCGCGCTTGATGGCTCCGACCTCGAAGGGATCCTGGGGACTGTGGCAGGTGACGACACGGTGCTTGTCATTGCCGCCCGGGCCGATGGCGGGGCCAGCCTGCAAAGAAAACTCGAGAGGATTGGGGTCACGAAGTGAGGGTGGTGCTCGCCTACTCAGGGGGGTTGGACACTTCGGTGATCCTCGCCTGGCTGATCGAAGAGAAAGGCGCCGAGGTGGTCACCTACACGGCCGATGTGGGGCAAGGGGAGGAGGTGGGGGTTGCGAGGGAAAAGGCCCTCGCTACAGGAGCAGTGGACGCGATCGTCGAAGATCTTCGAGAGGAGTTTGTTCGAGAGGCGGTCTATCCCGCTCTGCGGGCGAGCGCGGTGTATGAGTGGTACTACCTGCTCGGCACCTCTCTGGCCCGGCCCATCATCACCAAAGGGATGATGCGAGCAGTCAAAACCACCGGGGCCGACGCCATTGCCCACGGCGCCACCGGAAAGGGCAATGACCAGGTCCGTTTCGAACTCTCGGCCTACGCCATCAACCCTGATATCAAGATCATCGCTCCCTGGCGGGAGTGGAAGCTGCGAGGCCGGGCGGACCTGGTCGAATACGCCCGGTTGCGAGGCATACCGACCCCGGTCACTCCGCAGATGCCCTATTCGATGGACGCCAACCTCCTGCACGTCTCATATGAGGGCGGAGTCCTCGAGGATCCCTGGACCTCTCCGCCGCCCGATATGTTCCGGATGACCGTTGATCCCGAACAAGCTCCGGATGAATCGGAGGTCGCCACCGTCACATTCGAGGCCGGCAACCCTGTCTCGATCAACGATGCGTCGCTGGCTCCTATCGAGCTGTTGACAGAAGCCAACCGTCTTGGCGGACGTCACGGGATCGGAAGGGTCGACATCGTCGAGAACCGTTTTGTCGGCATCAAGAGCCGCGGGGTCTATGAGACGCCGGGTGGAACCCTGCTCCACCATGCCCACCGGGCGGTTGAGTCGATCACGCTCGATCGGGAAGTGGCCCACTTGCGCGATGAGCTGGTTCCCCGGTATGCCGAGATGGTCTACAACGGGTTCTGGTTCTCTCCCGAGCGGCGGGCGCTGCAGGCCTTTATGGACGACGTACAGAAGAGGGTCAACGGTGAGGCCCGCATGCGCTTGTTCAAAGGGTCGGCGGCTGTCGAAGGGAGAAGGTCCGAAAAGCACGACCTCTACGACCAGGCCACGGCCACCTTCGAGGAGGACGACGGGTACGACCAGGCCGACGCCGCCGGCTTCATCAGACTCAACGCTCTGCGTTTGCGTCGTCTGGGAGAAGAGCGACTCGGAGAAGGCGAATGACCTTGTGGGGGGGCAGGTTCTCGGAAGGACCTGCAGAGCTTCTCTGGGGATACACCGTCGATCACACCGATCGTCGGCTGCTGGAGGTCGATATCGAGGGATCCATCGCCCACG